>NZ_BAAILO010000292.1:25837-47730 GCF_054589115.1 Cupriavidus sp. 8B
CGGCCTCACTTTGGGGAAACATCAGAAGCCTTCCAGCACCAGCTTGCCGATGGTCTGTCCGCTCTCCAGCATGGCGTGGGCGCGGCGCAGGTTGGCCGCGTCGATCCGGCCGAGGTTCTCCCCAAGGGTGGTCCGCAGCCGGCCTGCATCGACCAGCCTTGCCACCTCGTTGAGCAAGAGATACTGCTCGATCATGTCCGGCGTGCCGAACATCGAGCGGGTGAACATGAACTCCCACACAAAGGTGGCGCTCTTGCTCTTCAGGTCGCCCACGGCCAGAGGACCACTGTTCTCCACGATCGAACAGATCTTGCCTTGCGGCGCAATCGCGGCCGCCATGGCAGCAAAGTGGCGGTCCGTGTCGTTAAAACACAGGATGTAGTCGACTTCGGCAAACCCGAGCTTGCGCAACTGGGCCAGCATGTCGCCGCGGTGATCGATGGTGTGGTCGGCACCCAGCTCGCGGCACCAGGCAGCCGATTCTGGCCGCGACGCGGTGGCGATGACCGTCAGCCCCGCCAGCGTCTTGGCCAGCTGGATGCCGATGGAGCCCACGCCCCCTGCCCCGCCGATGACCAGGACGGAGCGCCCGGCATGCTCGCCCTGCGGCGAGACACCCAGGCGATCGAACAAGGCCTCCCACGCCGTAATGGCGGTCAGCGGCAACGCGGCGGCTTGGGCAAAATCGAGCGATGCGGGCTTATGGCCGACGATGCGCTCATCCACCAGGTGAAACTCGCTGTTGGCGCCCGGCCGCGTAATGCTGCCCGCGTAGAAAACCGGATCACCCACCTTGAACAGCGTAACCTCGGGGCCTACCGCCGCCACCGTGCCAGCCGCATCCCATCCAAGCACGCGCACGGCGGGCTCGACCTTGTCCTTGGGCGCGCGCACCTTGGCATCCACGGGATTGACCGAGATAGCCGCCACCTTGACCAGCAGGTCGCGGCCTTCGGGCACTGGGGTGGCGATCTCGACGTCGACCAGGGATTGCGGGTCGTCGATCGGCAGGTAACGGGTCAGGCCAACGGCTTTCATTGCGGGTTCCATCAAGTCAATCAAGCAGGTTCTGCGGCACGGGATTGCGCCATGACCACAGCGTAGCCCCGTTGCCCCACATTGATTAGCCGGAAAATACAGCAATCAATTTCCCGATATTCCGGAAGATCTAGTCACTCCCCTTACTGGATGCCCGCCGCCAGGATCTGCCCGCCCCCAAAGCTGGACTGCCGCGGCACCTCTCCGCCCAGCGTAATGCGGATCGCGCAGTACTTGAACTCCGGGATCTTGCCAAAGGGGTCCAGCGCCGCGTTCGTCAGCTTGTTGATGGCGGCCTCGTAATAGCAGAACGGCACGAACACCGCGCCGCGCGGCGTGCCGTCGTCCACCCGGGCAAACAGCGATACCTCGCCCCGCCGCGATGCGAGCGTCACCACGTCGCCCGGCTGGCCACCGATGGCGGCGAGGTCGAGCGGATGCACCAGTGCCACCGGCTCCGGTTCGATGGCATCCAGCACGCCCGCGCGCCGGGTCATGCTGCCGGTATGCCAGTGCTCGAGTTGCCGGCCGGTGATCAGCACGACCGGATATTCCTGGTCGGGCCGCTCGGCGGCGGGAATGATGTCGGCCGGAACGAAGCGGGCCCGGCCCGAAGCCGTCGGAAACGCGTCCGTAAAGATCACAGGCTCGCCCGGGTCGCCTTCGGCGCGGCAGGGATAGGTCACCGCGTCCTCCCGCTGCAAGCGCTCCCAGGTAATGCCGCCGATGCTGGGCATGGCATGGCGCATCTCGTCGAACACCTCGGCCACGCTAGCGTAAGACCAGTCCAGCCCCAGCCTGGCGGCCATCTGCTGGATGATCCACAGGTCCTGGCGCGCTTGCCCGGGCGGATCGATCGCCTGGCGGCCAAGCTGCACCGTGCGGTCCGTGTTGGTAAAGGTGCCGGTCTTCTCCGGGAACGCCGACGCCGGCAGCACCACGTCGGCGAGGTAGGCGGTCTCCGTCAGGAAGATGTCCTGCACCACCAGGTGGTCCAGCGCCGCCAGCGCCTCGCGCGCATGCTGGGCATCGGGGTCCGACATGGCCGGGTTCTCGCCCATGATGTACATGCCGCGCACTTCGCCCCGCTCGATGGCCTGCATCACTTCGACCACGGTCAGCCCCGGCTGGCGATCAAGCGGCATGCCCCACAGCGACTCGAACCGCGCAATGGCCTCGGGATCGTCGACACGGTGGTAGTCCGGATACATCATCGGGATCAGGCCGGCATCGGAAGCACCCTGCACGTTGTTCTGGCCACGCAGCGGATGCAACCCCGTGCCCGGCCGGCCGATCTGCCCCGTCATCAGCGCCAGCGCGATCAGGCAGCGGGCATTGTCGGTGCCGTGGATATGTTGGGAGATTCCCATGCCCCAGAGGATCATCGAGGCTTTGGAGCTGGCATACAGCCGCGCCACATAGCGGATGGTGTCAGCATCAATGCCGCAAACCGGCGCCATCAGCTCCGGGCTGTAGGCCGCCACATTGCGCTGCAGATCCTCATAGCCGATGGTGCGGCTGGCGATGAAATCCTGATCGACCAGTCCTTCGGCCACGATCACATGCATCATGGCGTTGAGGAGCGCCACATCGGTATCGGCCTGGAACTGCAGGAAGCGATGGGCGAAGCGCGCCAGGTCAGAGCGGCGCGGATCGGCCACGATCAGCTTGGTGCCGTTCTTTACCGCGTTCTTGATCCAGGTCGCCGCCACCGGATGGTTCACCGTTGGATTGGCGCCGATCACGATCACCACCTCCGCGCGCGCCACATCCATCACCGGATTGGAAACCGCGCCCGAGCCGATGCCTTCGAGCAGCGCCGCCACCGACGACGCGTGGCAAAGCCGCGTGCAATGGTCCACGTTATTGCTGCCGAAGCCGGTGCGCACGAGCTTTTGAAACAAGTAGGCCTCTTCGTTGCTCCCCTTGGCGGAGCCGAATCCGGCCAGCGCGCGCTTGCCGTACGTGTCGCGAATGGCCGAAAAGTTGGTGCCCGCGAGCGCAAGGGCCTCTTCCCAGCTGGCTTCGCGGAACACGTCCATCACGCGCGCGGGATCCATCACGAATTCGCCGCGCTTGGACGCGCCTTCGCGCCGCACCAGCGGCACCGTAAGCCGGTGCGGGTGCTGGGCGTAATCGAAGCCGTAGCGGCCCTTCACGCACAGGCGCTTCTGGTTGGCCGGCCCATCACGCCCTTCGACGAACTGGATGCGGTTGTCCTTGACGTTGTAGGTAAGCTGGCAGCCCACCCCACAGTACGGGCAGACCGATTCCACCTGGCGATCCGGCACCGGCAACGCGGCGTCGCGCGCCGGCATCAGCGCACCTGTGGGGCAGGCCTGCACGCACTCGCCGCAGGCAACGCAGGTGGAGGCGCCCATCGGGTCGGCCATGTCGAACACGATCGCGGCCTGGTCGCCGCGAAAGGCCAGGCCGATCACATCGTTGACCTGCTCCTCGCGGCACGCGCGCACGCAGCGGGTGCACTGGATGCAGGCATCGAGATTGACGGCGATGGCCGGATGGGACAAATCGGCCGGCACGGCGGCGCGCGGCGCAAAGCGCGGCTTGCCGATGCCCAGCCGGGCGGACCACTGGTCCAGCTCATTGTTGCGCGTGTAATGCGCCTCGGGCATATCGGACTGCAGCAGCTCCAGCACCATGCGCTGCGAGCGCAGCGCGCGCTCGGAGGCGGTCTCCACCTCCATGCCCTGCGCAGGGTAACGGCAGCACGACGGCGCCAGCACGCGCTCGCCCTTGATCTCCACCATGCAGGCGCGGCAGTTGCCGGCGGTATCCAGGCCGTCCTTGTAGCACAGGTGCGGGATGTCGAACCCCTCGCGCTGCGCCACCTTGAGCAAGCTCTCGCCAGGCCCGGCGCACACGTCCCGGCCATTCAGGCGGAACGTCACCGTGGTGTCCAAGGAGGCCTCCACTTGCGCGCGCTCGGCGCGGGTCAGTGCATTCATATCGTCCTCGCGGCTCAGGCCAGTTCCTGGGGAAAGTACTTGATCACGCAATCCACCGGGTTGGGCGCGGCCTGTCCCAGCCCGCAGATCGACGCGTCGCGCATCACCGCCGACAGGTCCGCCAGCGCGGCGAGGTCCCATTTCGGCTGCGCGATCACGTCCAGTGCCTTGGCCGTGCCCACACGGCATGGTGTGCATTGTCCACAGGATTCATGCTTGAAGAAGTGCATCAGGTTGCGCGCCACGGCCACCGCACTGTCCTGCTCCGAGAACACCACGATGGCGGCCGAGCCGATAAAGCAGCCGTAGGGCTGCAGCGTATCGAAATCCAGCGGAATATCGCCCAGGGACGCCGGCAGGATGCCTCCCGAAGCGCCGCCCGGGAGGTAGCCATAGAAGCGATGGCCGTCCTGCATGCCGCCGCAGTATTCCTCGATCAGCTCACTCACGGTGATCCCCGCCGGCGCCAGGTGCACGCCGGGCAGCTTCACGCGCCCCGACACCGAAAAGGAGCGCAGCCCGTGCCGGCCATGGCGTCCCTGCGCGGCGAACCAGCCCGCGCCTTTCTCAAGGATCTCGCGGACCCAGTAAAGGGTTTCGAAGTTGTGCTCCAGTGTGGGCCGGCCGAACAAGCCAACCTGGGCCACATAGGGCGGGCGCAGCCTGGGCATGCCGCGCTTGCCTTCGATCGATTCGATCATGGCGGACTCTTCGCCGCAGATGTACGCGCCGGCGCCGCGCCGCATCTGGATTTCAGGCAGCCCTGGCATGGGCGGGTCGGCATGCAGGCGGCGCAGCGCTTCGCCAAGCACCGCGCGGCATCCGGCGTATTCGTCGCGCAGGTAGATGTAGATCGCGCTGACCTGGGTCACCGCGGCGGCGATCAACATGCCTTCCAGGAAGCGATGCGGATCGCGCTCCAGGTAGACGCGATCCTTGAAGGTGCCGGGCTCGCCCTCATCCAGGTTGACTGCCATCAGGCGCGGGGCCGGCTCGGCCATCACGATCCGCCATTTGCGCCCGGTGGGGAAACCCGCGCCGCCCAGGCCGCGCAAGCCGGAATCCTCCATCGTGCGCAGCACGGATTCTGTATCGCGCTCGCCCGAGGCCACTGCGCGCAGCAACTGATACCCCCCTTGCGCGCGATACTCGTCATAACCCAGATGCGCTTCGGCCGCATGGCGCACCGCGCGGGCGGCCACCGTGTCCACTACGCTTTGCACGCTCGCAAAATCCACCGGGTTCTGCCCGACCAGCGCGGCGGGCGCACGCTCGCACCGGCCGATGCAGGGCGCTGCCACCACCTTGACTTCGCTGCCCAGCAGGGCCGGCAGCCGGGCGAGCAGGTCGCGCGCCCCACCCAGCTCGCAGGCGATGCCTTCGCACACCCGTACCGTCACCGCGGCCGGCGGCTGGATGGAGCCGTGCGCATCCTCGCGCACGACATCGAAATGATGGTAGAAAGTGGCGACCTCATAGACCTCCGCCATCGACAGCCCCATCTCCTGCGCCAACGCCACGAGGTGCGGGATCGCCAGCTGGCCGTAGTGGTCGTTGATGGCATGCAGGTGCTCGATCAGCAGGTCTAGCCGGCGCGGGGCGTCGCCCAGCACGGCCTGGACTTCGGCCAATGCTGCCGGCTCGGGCTGCCGCCCCTTTGGCTGGCGGCGCTTGCGCGCCTTGCCGATATCCTGGACCGCGATGGGAATGACGACCTGGTTCATGGCAATCTCGAAATGCTGTCTCTTGTGGGTGCCGAATGGCAACGGGGCAAGCGCTTTACGTGCTTGCCCGCCGCCCTGGTTTTATCTTGCACTGCCCGCCGTCTCGCCAAGTTCCGCGGGCATCACGGGGAGGCCTTCGCCTTCGATCATATCCCTATTCCCTCGATGCACTGGCCGCGCTGACCCACGCCGGCAAGCGCCTCAGGTCAGGTCCTCCGGCACCGCACGATATCCCATCGGCGCGGTGGTATTGGCATGCACATACTTCTTGGCGTGGGCTTCGCGCATGGGCTTGAGCACGAACAGAGCCAGGAAGGCGGACAAACCAGCCATGCCGGAGGCAAGCATGAAGACCGCGTGCCAGTCGCCGGTGGCGGCAGTGATGACGCTGGAAAACGGCACCAGCAGCGCGGCCGTGCCCTTGGCGGTGTACAACAGGCCAGCATTGGTGGCAGCGAACTTGGGCCCGAAGGTGTCGCCGCAGGTTGCCGGGAACAGGCTGTAGATCTCCCCCCAGGCGAAGAACACGGCACCGGTCAGCACCACGAAAGCAACGGGATCCTGCCCGTATTTAGCCAGCAGCAGAATGCCCACCGCCTCGATCGCAAAGGCCAGGAACATCGTGTTCTCACGGCCGATATTGTCCGAGATCCAGCCAAAGAAGGGGCGCGTCAGCCCATTGAGCACGCGGTCGATGGTGAGGGCGAAGGTCAGCGCAGGCAACGTCAGGCCGAGCAGCGAAACCGGCACGCCATCGAGGCCGAAATCCTTGGCGATCGGGCCCAGCTGGGCGGTAGCCATCAGGCCGCCGGCCGCCATCATCACGAACATCGCGTACATCACCCAGAAGATCGGCGAAGACAGGACCTGGCGCGGCGACGCGTTGTAGGCAGCGGTCTTGACCGCGGACGTGACCTGGTTCAGCACCTTGGCCGAAGGCGGATAGAGCGCCATGCCCAGGAAGAAGACGATCAGGCCCTGGCCCAGGCCGAACCACAGGAAAGTGGCTTCGTAGCCGCTGGTCTTGATCATGTTGGCAATCGGCACCACGGTCAGCGCCGAGCCCGCGCCAAAGCCGGCGGCGGTGATGCCTGCCGCCAGCCCGCGCCGGTTGGGGAACCACTTCAGCGCATTGCCCACGCAGGTGCCATACACCGCGCCCGCCCCCACTCCGCCCACCGCTGCGGCGAAATAAAGCATCGGCAGCGACGAGGCCACGGAGTTCAAGGCCCAGGCAATCGCGCACAGCAGGCCGCCACCCACCACGACCGGGCGCGGGCCGTACTTGTCCACGAGGTAGCCTTCAATCGGCACCAGCCAGGTTTCGGTGACGACGAAGATGGTGAACGCCACCTGGATCGCCGTGCGGCCCCAGTGGTACTTGTCGTCGATCGGGTTGACGAACAGCGTCCAGCCGTATTGCATGTTGGCGATCATTGCCATGCAGATCACGCCAAAAACGAGCTGAACCCAGGGTGAGGCGAAGCGTGACTCGGGCGCGTTTTGCTGATGTTCCATGGTGTCTCCTTATGGCGGGCGGGGCCGCCTTATGTGGAAAGGGCGTCTTTGGACACCTCTTTTGGGAAGGCACTTCTTGTGCTGCATCCCAGATACTGCCGTCGTTTCAGTGCTATACAGTATGTGATATATCAATATAGTCAAGACGCTTTTAGCCCACTTGGCGAACCCTGAAACTGGCTGGAAACGGCGACGGCGATGCACCGGAAAGCGCCACGGAGGTTACTCGTGCGCCACGCGCATCAAAGCACGCGACCGTCGCAAGCCGGCCTGCTGAAGGATCAATGACTTAGGGCGTTGCGCCTCATCAATGGCGCGCGCGAACAGGCGGCTATCGGGATGCAAGACCGGGTGCGGGGAGCTTGCTGGCGCAGCGCCTCAAAGACGATCCTCGGGAAAGTCCCTAGATAAAGTCAGGCGGGACAGCGGATCAATGTACTGAATGTCTGGCCCTTCAGGACAGAAGAGCGAAGGGGTCACGCATGCCGAGTGCGAACTGCAGAACTGCAGAACGGCGAAAGGCGCCCGGGAAGGGTTGAACAAGCAAACGCTGTATCAAACCAAAGTCAAGGCAAAGGAATATGCCAGGGCAAGGCCCCTACCCCCGCGTAGCGGCAGCGATTGGCAGCCGGGCGGCCCGCCAATCGCACCACGCGAGCATCAGGCGCGGGCCAGTTGGGATTGCGCGTTGACGCCGAACGAAGCCGGGCTGGCGCGCCCAATGCCGGCGGTTTCCTGCGACGCGCCGAGGCCGGCAAAGCGGCCATGCTCCTGGGCACGGGCCAGCACGGGGGTCGGCACACGGGTGGCAATCAGGAAAGTAACGCCAACGCCGAGGGCAATCAGACCAAAGGCGAGACCGAGAAGAAGAGCGCTGTCCATCAGAAAACTCCAGTAAGGATGGTGAGTAGGAGTTTTCATTATATGCTGCGGTGCACTATGTGTAAATATCCTGTATGTGATATATCACGAAAAATTGGCGGTTTACGCAACACCGCTTGCGCTACCCCACACGCGCCAGCAACGTCTGCTCATGCTCCATGCCTCGCAGCACATCCCAGATGGCAGCTGCGTTGGGTTTGAGCGAACGGCTCTTGCGCCGTACCAGCATCACCGAGGATGTGACCTGTGGCCGCAATGGCCGCATCACGGCAGCGGGAATCAGCCCGCCCGCCTGGGCACGCGACGGCACGATGCCGATGCCCAGCCCCAGCGCCACCATGCCGAAGATCGCTGCGAAGTGGCCAAGCACCTGCAGCGAGCCTGCGCGCACGTGATACACCCCAAAGGCCTGTTCCACCGCTGGCTGGATGCCCGAGTGCTGGTCCAGCATCAGCACATTGGCATCGTTAAGGTCGCCCCACCCTACCGCCTCGCGCGTGGCCAGCGGATGCTGCGACGGCAGCACGGCATGGAACGGATCGACGCAGAGGGCCTCGCAGTAGAGGTCGTCCCCGGCCGCCGGGTTTGTCGCGATGCCGAAGTCCACCTCACCGCTGCGCACGCACTGCAACACGGCCTCATGCGAGCGGTCTTTCACGCAGATGCCGATGCCCGGCCAGGCCGCGCGGCAACCCGCAAGCCAGCCCGGCAGCGACATCGACGACAGCACCGGATCGGAAGCGATCTGCACCGCGCCTTGGCACGGCCTGGCCGCGCCGTGGCTCTCGCGCAGCGTCTGCTCGACTTCCTCGATCAGGTGGCAGATGCGCTGCGACAGATGCTCGCCGGCGTCGGTGAGCTCGACCTGGCGCGTGGTGCGGTCAAACAGCCGCTGGTCGATCTCGTCCTCCAGCTCGCGCACGCTGCGGCTGATGGCGGACTGCGTCAGCCCGAGCTCGGCCGCGGCGCGGGTAAAGCTCTTCTGTCGCGCGACAGCCGCGAACGCCTTGAGCTGGGGAAGCGAAATATTCATGATCACCCCTTCTGTATGCATTGGGCGCGGCGAACGGCTTGGCCATTCCCCGCGCTGCGCATCGTGATAGACATCGGGCCCGGATTCGCGTCACGCTATCCGGGCCCGGCTGGTGATTCAGTCGCTCTTGCGGGGGGAGAGTCCCGCCAGGTACGCCGCGTGATCAGTTGCCGGCACCAGGGACTCGGCATGCCCGGTGATAAACCGTCGTCGCATCGGGGCCAGCACGAACTTGGCGGACAACCCGGCCGCGATGGTCACGATCGCCGCTACCGTAAACACGGCATCCCATCCGCCACGCGCTGACAAGATCGAGGCCAGTGGCACCAGCATCGCCGCCGTGCCCTTGGCCGTGTAGAGCGTGCCGGCGTTGGCCGCGGCGAACTTGCTGCCGAAGGTATCGGCGCACAGCGCGGGGAAGATCGAGAAAATCTCGCCCCAGAACAGGAACGTCAGCGCCGCGAACGTCATGAACAGATAGGGGTTATGCCCGAACTCCATCAGGCCGAGCAGCGACAGCCCCTCGCCAATGAAGATGAAGAACATGGTGTTTTCCCGGCCGATGCGGTCCGAGATAAAACCGCACAGCGGCCGCGTAAGACCGTTGCACAGGTTATCGATCGACAGCGTCATGGTGAGCAGCGGCAGCGTGAACCCCAGCATCGTCACCGGCATCGACGCAAAGCCGAAGTCCCGTGCAATCGGTCCCAGTTGCGCCGTGGCCATGATGCCGCCGGCGGCTACCGCCACGAACGAGGCGTAAATGACCCAGAAGACTGGCGTCTTCACCATCCGGCCCGGCGTGAACTCGATTGGATTGATCAGCACCTTCTTGGCCGCCACGGCGCCGACAGGCGGACGCGGCTTGACCAGCAGCAAGGCCATCAGCAGGATGCAAACGCCTTGCAGGATGCCGAAGGTGATAAAGGCTTGCTCGTAGCCAGCACGCTGGATCATGTTGGCGATGGGGATCACGGTGAGCGCCGAGCCCGCGCCGAAACCGGCGGCGGTCAGCCCGGCAGCCAGGCCGCGCTTGTCCGGGAACCACTTGAGCGCATTGCCAACGCAGGTGCCATACACGCCGCCCGCGCCGATGCCGGCAATCACCGCCGCCAGGTACAGCTGCGGCAAGCTGGTCGCATACGCATTGATGACCCAGGCCAGCCCCGCGCACACCGCGCCGCACGCCACCACCGGGCGCGGCCCGATCTTGTCGACCAGCCAGCCTTCAAGCGGCACCAGCCAGGTCTCGGTCACGATGAAAATGGAAAAGGCTACCTGGATGGCCGACTCGCCCCAGTGGTGCTTGGCATTCATCGGGGTAACGAATAATGTCCAGCCGTATTGCAGATTGGCTACCAGCCCCATGCAGACCACACCGATCGCTAGCTGGAACCAGCGGTTGTGAAGCCAGCCAAAACGGCTTGTGGCGGCTGTCGCCGAATTGTCGTACGCCATGTCGTGTCTCCTACATAGTGCGTGTCGCGCTCTGTGACGCGACGGGTAGGCTTCTCTGGGAGGGGGAGCCCTTGGTCACTACCTGATTGAGCGCGCCTGACATTGCGGCACGTGCATCCGTGGACTGATGCTAGTTCAAACTAAGTTCAGCAAAGCATAAAGTTTTTTATTATGATCATTTACGATCCTTTATATATTGGACGGACGAGTGCATGAAGAACGCCACGCTGCGCCAGCTGAAGGTTTTCGAGACGGTCGCCCGGCACCTGAGCTTTTCCCGCGCGGCGGAAGAGCTACACCTGACGCAGCCCGCCGTGTCGACGCAGGTGCGCCAGCTCGAGGGCCACGTTGGCCTGCCGCTGTTCGAGCAGCTGGGCAAGAAGATCTACCTCACGCCGGCCGGCATCGAGATGCTGCATTACAGCCGCAGCATCATGCAGCAATTCCGCGAAGCGGAAGACGCGATGTCGCAGCTCAAGGGCATCTCCGGCGGAAGGCTCAATGTGGCCGTCATCAGCGCCGGCGATTACTTCTTCCCGCGGCTTCTCGCGGAATTCATGCAGCGCCATGACGGCGTAACGCTCAACCTCGCAGTGCACAATCGCGAGGAATTGCTGCACCAGCTCGCGGGCAATCTGACCGACCTGGCGGTGATGGTTCGGCCACCCGAGGGCATGGACACCATCAGCGAATCCTTCGCGCCCCACCCTTATGTCATCGTTGCCGCGCCCAACCACCGGCTGGTGGGCGAGCGCAACATCCCGCTGGCGGCGCTGGCCGACGAAGCCTTCGTCGCGCGCGAGAAAGGCTCCGACACCTGGAACTCCATGCAGGAAGGCTTTGCCGGGCGGCTGTCCAACCTGCGCATTGCCATGGAAATCAAGAGCACCGAGACCATCAAGCAAGCGGTGATCGCCAATATGGGCATCGCCTTCCTGTCGGCCCACACCGTCGGGCTGGAACTGCAGACGGGCAATCTTGCCGTCCTGGATATCGAGGGCTTCCCCGTCATGCTCAACTGGTACGTGGTGCATCGCAAGAACAAGCGCCTGCCGCCGGTGGCGCTTGCCTTCAAGCAGTTCCTCATGGAAGAAGGCGCCACCCTGATCCAGCGCATCACCGGCGTGGACAACCTGATTAAACATAAACGATAGGTTATGGTTATTGACTTAAACTTTAATTATCGTTAATTGATCGGCAAACCTATCCTCGTCTCAGGCCCAACTTTCACTGAGCGCCCGAGGAGTCCGATCATGAACCAGGTCCAGTTCGAAACCCGCACCAGTTCCCATGCCGACACCGCTGCCAGCGCACCGCGCGGCGTCGACGAGTCGCAGCTCGCTGCTTACAACGCCGCGTTCTCCGAACTCGGCCTGCGCTTTCGCTGGGACAACGAGATGTTCGCCTGGCTGTGCGGCATCGAATGCGAGCAGAGCCGCATCGCGCGCTATATCGAGCAGTACCACGCACACTTGCTCAAGGCCTATGACGCCAACTTCCTTAGTCGCCTGATCCTCGACAAGAAAGCCGATTACCTGCGTGCCATGGCGCATCGGGCCAACTGAGCACCCGATCGCCTTTCCCCGGCGGGCCTGCGCCACGCACCAAAATGGCGCCGAAAGTGCGCCACCGCACTTTTCATCGGCGCCAGGCTCGCTAATGTCTGCCTACCAATCAAGGAGAAGGAGGCAGCCATGGGGTCACAGTCGATGTTCGGCGCCGACGCGCCGGTCGGCACGCTCGCGCAGCAGCGCGAAGGGGCCTTCGCCACCACCTGCGATTTGCCAATGCAGAATTGCCCGATCGAGCCCACCTGGATCCGTACTGGGGCCCCGCAATCGCGGGCCGCGCAGCACTCCCGCGCGATCGACGGCCTGGCGTCCACCAATGTGTGGGAATGCACGGGTGGCACATTCGAGTGGTACTACGGCTGGGAAGAGACCGTGCTGATCCTGGAAGGCCAGGTCAGGGTCACCAGCGCAAGCGGGCGCGTGCATGTGCTGCGGGCCGGCGACATCGGCTATTTCCCTGCCAACACGACCTGGTTCTGGGAGGTCGACGGCTATGTGCGCAAGGTGGCGTTCTGCCGCAAGCAGGTCCCGGTCACGCTGCGCTTTGCCACCCGCGTGCTGGCACGGCTGAACTTCACCAACCGCGCCGGCGAGGCCTGCGGTGCCGCCACGGCCGTGCTGCGCCGCGCGTTGGCGCGGCTTGGCCTGCGCGATACGTCCGCCCTTACCCTGCTGATGACCCTGCCGCTTTGACGCGGAAAAGGCAAGCGCCGGTGCGAACCGGCACTTGCCTTGCTGGATCCTTGCTGGATGCCAGCGTCCGGCCTAGCCGCGCATGTGGTTGACCAGCGAGCCGATGCCCTCGATCGTGACCTCGACCACGGCCCCGTCTTTCATCGAGCCGACGCCAATCGACGTGCCGCAGGCGATCACATCGCCCGGCATCAGCGTGAGATCTTGCGAGAGCAAGCTGACCTGCTGCTCAGGCGAGAAGATCAGGTCGGACAGCGGATAGTTTTGCCGCTGTGCCCCGTCGAGCCGCGTCACCACGCTGGCGGCGCGCCAGTCGAACTCCGTGACGATCGTGGGGCCCAGGCAACCGAAGGTATCGAAGCCCTTGGCGCGGCACCACTGCGGAAAGTTCGGGTCCTCGGCGATCAGCTCGCCGGCGGTGACGTCGTTGACCACGGTGTAGCCGAAGATATGCGCCGCGGCATCCTCCGGCGCCACGTTGCGGCAGCGGCGGCCGATCACGATGCCAAGCTCGCCCTCGTAGACGATCTTGCCGCTGTAGCTACGGGGCCGCAGGATGGCGTCGCCTGGCCCCGCCAGCGAGCTCGCCGGCTTGATCAGGAACAGCGGATGCGCCGGCACCGGCTTTTCCAGCTTGCGCGCCAGCGCATGGAAGTTGTTCCATAGCGCCACGATCTTGCCCGGCTCGCAGGGGCTCAGCAGCCGCAGGCCCTCGCGCGGCAGGGTCGCGCCGGTAGGCTCCGGCCGCGCGTGGCCGGGGCCGTCGTACTCGATGACATGATCGCCCTCGATCCGGCCGAAGCCGACCTCGCCGTCACCGGTCTGGAAGCGAATCCACGTTTGCATCGCAAACTCCTTTGGCGGGCGCGGCAAGGAGCCCCGCGTCCGCGCGTGTGCCGCATTGTCGGAATTCGGGCCCGCGCATGCACGCATGGCGGGCCCGGCTTTACTGCTTGGCTTTACTGCTTGGCATTAAGCTCGGATCTTGCCGGCGCCTCGGGCCCACTTGTACTTGGCGCCCAGCACCGCGACCGGGATCTCGGTCGAGTACGCGTAGGACGGC
Organism: Cupriavidus sp. 8B; assembly: GCF_054589115.1. Classification (NCBI taxonomy): domain Bacteria; kingdom Pseudomonadati; phylum Pseudomonadota; class Betaproteobacteria; order Burkholderiales; family Burkholderiaceae; genus Cupriavidus; species Cupriavidus sp. 8B. The sequence continues at coordinate 39,787 of NZ_BAAILO010000292.1, forward strand.
ACGCCGTGCTCGTACAGGTATTCGGCAGCCTCCTCCACCTGCACGTCGCCCGCCAGCGAGGCCACGATCGGTTTCTCGATGCCACGCGCCGCCATCTCCTCCTTCACCTCGACCACCAGCTTGGCGAACACCATCGGCGGCGTGATGATGGTGTGCCAGTAGCCCAGGATGATGGCGTGGATGCGCGGGTCCTCCATGCCCAGGCGCAGGGTGTTCTTGTACGTGGCGGGCGGCTCGCCGCCGGTGATGTCAACCGGATTGCCCGCCGCGCCAAACGGCGGGATGAACTTGCGGAAGGCCGCATCCAGGTCGTCCGGCATGGTCATCAGCGACAGGCTGTTGTCCACGCAAGCGTCCGACAGCAACACACCCGAGCCGCCGGCGCCGGTGATGATCACCACGTTCTCGCCCTTGGGCGTGGGCAGCTTGGGAATGCCGCGCGCGAACTCCAGCAGGTCGCGCAGCGAGCGGGCGCGGATCACGCCGCACTGCTTGAACACGTCCTCGTAGATCTTGTCGTTGCCGGCCAGCGCGCCGGTGTGCGAGCTGGCGGCGCGTGCGCCCATGCTGGTGCGCCCGGCCTTGAGCACCACCACCGGCTTGTTCTTCGATACGCGCCGCGCGGCCTGCGCGAAAGCCCGGCCGTCTTTCAGGTCCTCGCAGTGCTGGGCGATGATCTCGGTGTTGTCGTCCTGCTCGAAGAACGTCAGCAGATCGTCCTCATCGATGTCCGACTTGTTGCCCAGCCCGACGATGGCCGATACGCCCATCTTGGCCGAGCGCGAGAAGCCGATGATGGCCATGCCGATGCCGCCGGACTGGGACGACAGCGCGGCCTTCCCCTTGATGTCGTAGGGCGTGCAGAAGGTGGCGCAGAGGTTCTTGGGCGTGTAGTAGAAGCCGTAGATATTCGGCCCCATCAAGCGGACATCGTGCTTGCGCGCAATGGCCACGATCTCCTCCTGCCCTTCCACATTACCGGTCTCGGCAAAGCCGGAAGGAATCAGCACGGCGCCCGGAACATGCTTCTTGCCCACCTCTTCCAGCGCCCCGGCCACCAGCTTGGCGGGAATGGCGAACACCGCCACATCCACCTCGCCCGGCACATCGAGCACGCTCTTGTAGGCGGTCATGCCCATGATCTCGCCGCCCTTGGGATGGATCGGGTAGATCTTGCCCTGGTAGCCGCCGTTGATCAGGTTCTTCATCACCGAGTTGCCGATCTTGCCGTTCTCGTTCGATGCGCCGATCACGGCCACCGAATCGGGACGCATGATGCGGTTCATCTGCCTGACGATGTCTTCCTGGCTGGGGCGATAGCGCTGCGGCTGCGGCGCGAAGTCCACCACGATGCGCACGTCCGCGGCAATGGCACCGTCCCTGCTGGCGAACACCGGGTTCAGGTCCAGCTCCGAGATTTCCGGGAAATCGCTCACCAGCTCGGAGACCCGCTGGATCATGCCGGCCAGTGCTTCGCGATTGGCCGGGTCGGCGCCGCGCACGCCCTTGAGCACTTCGGCTGCGGCAATGCCATCGAGCATCGACAGCGCATCCTCCTGGCTGGCCGGGGCCATGCGGAACGTGACGTCCTTCAGCACTTCCACCAGCACGCCGCCGAGGCCAAAGGCCACCAGCTTGCCGAACGACGGATCGGTGACCGCGCCGATGATCACCTCCTGCCCGCCGGCAATCATCTGCTGCACCTGCACGCCAACGATATTGGCCTTGGCGTCGTACTTCTTCGCGTTCTCGATGATGGTCAGGTAACCGCTCTCCACATCCGCCGCGCTCTTCAGGCCCACCAGCACCCCGCCCGCCTCGGTCTTGTGCAGGATGTCGGGCGATACGATCTTGAGCACCACCGGATACCCCATCTTGTCGGCCAGCCCGACCGCACCGGTCGGCGACTTCGCCACGCCCTCGCCCGGCACCGAGATGCCATAGGCGTCGCAAACCAGCTTGCCCTCGGGCGCTGTCAGTGCATTGCGGCCGTCTTCCTTCACGGCGGCGAGGATCTTGCGCACCGCGTCCTTGTTGTGTGCCATGCCAGGTCTCCATCTGTTCATGGATTGCGTAGGGATGAGCCGGTCCGCGCCCTCGCGTGGGACGCGAGGGCGGGCGGCTGTGTGAACTCAGTCAGGGAAGTGCTTGAAGTACGCTGGGACGCTCAGGGCGTCAGACTGCCCCGGCAGCACGCAAGGCTGCGATCTGCGACGGCGTGCGGCCCAGCCAGTCGAGGATTTCCTCCGTGTGCTCGCCCAGCAGCGGCGAGCGCTCCACCTCCACGGGAGACGCAGACAGCGTGATCGGGCAGCCAAGCTGCACGTACTGGCCGCGCTCCGGGTGGTCCAGCTCCACCAGGTAGCCACGCTCGTACATCGACTTGTCCTCGATCAGGTCCTTCATCGACAGGATCGGGCCGCACGGCACATCGACCTCATTGAGCGCCTCCATCACCTCGAACTTGGTGCGCGTGCGCGTCCATTTCTCGATGATGGAGAAGCACTCTTCCAGGCATTTGAGGCGGGCCTCCGGTGTGGCGAACTGCGCATGGGTGATCAGGTCTTCCCTGCCGCACAGGCGCATCAGCGGCTCCCAGCCCTGCGGCTGGACGATCACGTAGACGTAGTCGTTGGCGCCTCCTGGGGCACAGCGCAGCGCCGCGCCGGGCTGGCCGCCGCCGGAGGCATTGCCGGCGCGCGGCACGAAATCGTCGAACGCCTGGTTGGGATACTCGCGCATCGGGCCGGCGGCCAGGCGCTGCTGGTCGCGCAGCTTGACCCGGCACAGGTTGAGCACCGAATCCTGCATGGCCACTTCCACCCGCTGCCCGCGCCCGGAATGCTCGCGATGCAGCAGCGCGGCAAGGATGCCGACCACGCAGTGGATGCCCGTGCCGGAGTCGCCGATCTGGGCGCCGGTGACCGTGGGCGCGCCATCCGCCGCGCCGGTGGTGCTGGCCGAGCCGCCCATGCACTGGGCCACGTTCTCATACGCCTTGCAATCCGCGTACGGTCCCGGGCCGAAGCCCTTGATCGATGCATAAATGAGGCGCGGGTTGAGCGTCTGCAGGCGGTCCCAGTCGAAGCCGGCGCGATCCAGCACGCCGGGGCCGAAGTTCTCCACCAGCACGTCGCAGCGCTGCACCAGGTCTTCCAGCAGCGCCTTGCCTTCCGGCGTCTTCATATTGAGCGTCAGGCTGCGCTTGTTGGAGTTGAGCATCGTGAAATAGAGGCTGTCGGCATTGGGCACATCGCGCAGCTGGCTGCGCGTGATGTCGCCGCGCCCCGGCAACTCCACCTTGATCACGTCGGCCCCCAGCCATGCCATCAGCTGGGTGGCCGAAGGGCCGGCCTGCACATGCGTCATGTCCAGGATCCGCACACCTTCGAGTGCCTTGTTCATGGTCTTGTCTCCTTGCGCCGGGGTTACTTGTACATGGTCTGGTTCTTGGTGCCCGGCGCGTACTCGCGCGGGTCCACCCAGATATTGATCACGGCGGACTTGCCGGTGCGCTGCACCGCCTCGCGCCCGCGCTGCAGCGCGCCGGCGATCTTGCCCGGGTCGCGCACTTCCTCGCCGTAGCCGCCGAGCATTTCGGCGAACTTGGAGAACGGCACGTCCGACAGCAGGTTGCCCACATTGCCGCGCTCCTCGCCGTACTTGGCAAGCTGGCCGTAGCGGATCTGGTTCATCGCCGAGTTGTTGCCGATCACCGCCAGGTAAGGCACCCCGAAACGGTTGGCGGTCTCCATGTCGAAGGCCGTCATGCCGAACGAGCCGTCGCCGTAGTAGCAGAGGATTTCCTTGTCCGGGTTGGCGAGGCCAGCGGCGATGGCAAAGCCAGTGCCGACGCCCAGCGAGCCCAGCGCGCCCGGGTCCATCCACTGCCCGGGACGGCGGGGGCGCACCGCCTGCGCGGAGATGGTCACCACGTCGCCGCCGTCGCCGATATAGACGGTGTCGTCCGACAGGAACTCGTTGAGCTCATACGCCACGCGGTAAGGATGGATCGGCGTGTTTTCCGAGCGGAACAGCGGCATCAGCTTCTCGGCCGCCACGGCCTCGGCTTCGGTCAGTTGGCCCATCCACTTCTGGCGCGCCTGGCGCTTGTCGTTCTTGATGCGCCCGCTGGCGGCCTGCAGCACCGCGCCGAGGATCGCGCCGGGGTCGCCCACCAGGCCAAGGTCGATCTCGCGGTTCTTGCCCACCGTGCGGTAGTCCATATCGATCTGCACCAGCGTCAGTTCCTTGCTGATGCGCTTGCCGTAGCCCATGCGGAAGTCGAACGGCGTGCCCACGATGATCAGCACGTCGGCATTGGCGAAAGCTTGCGTACGGGTGCGGTCGAAGTGATGCGGATCGCCCGGCGGCAGCAAGCCGCGGCTGGCGCCGTTGAAGTAGCCGGGAATATCCAGACCCTTGAGCAACGCGATGGCTTCTTCATGGCCGCGCGCGGTCCAGACCTGCTGGCCATAGAGGATGGCCGGGCGCTCGGCATTGACCAGGATGTCGGCCAGGCGCTCGATATCCCTCGGATCGCCAATCGACCTGGTGGAGGCGCGATAGTGGCCGGGGCGCGGAATCACCGCGCGCGACACATCGACTTCGCGGTCGAGCACGTCACGCGGGATTTCCAGGTAAGCCGGGCCGGGGGCGCCATTGAAGCATTCGCGCGCCGCCATCGAGATCATGTCCGCCACCCGCTCGGTGCTGGGGATGGTGGCGGCAAACTTGGTGATGGCCGACATCATGTCCACGTGCGGCAGGTCTTGCAGCGAGCCCATCTTGTGCTGGGACAGCGCGCCTTGCCCGCCGATATGGATGATCGGGCTCTCCGAGCGGAAGGCCGTCGCCACGCCGGTCACGGCATTGGTGCAGCCCGGCCCTGCGGTGGTCACCACGCAGCCCAGCTTGCCGGTCTGGCGGGCGTAGCCATCCGCCGCGTGCGCGGCAACCTGCTCATGGCGTACGTCGATGATACGGATGCCCTCGTCCACGCAGCCGTCGTAGATGTCGATGATGTGGCCGCCACACAGCGTGAAGATGGTGTCGACGCCTTCGTTCTTCAGGGCCCGCGCTACCAGGTGGCCGCCTGAAATCACGCCGGCATCGCGGGTTTTCTGCTTCAAGGTGTCTTCGGCCGTGGTGGATTCGGGCCGCGTGGGTGCGACTGCAGACATGTCTTGGTCTCCTCGTTGACTGGGTTGCGACAGGCTGTGACGCGGACCTGGCCCGTTGTCACGACACCTTTTCGCCCTTTTGCTGCTTGGCTGCCTGGCCGATGCCTGCCCTGCTTGTCACCGGTCCTGCGATGCTATCGATCCTTTTCGCGGGATCTTGATGACATACGGTATGTGATATATCAAAGAAGCTCAAGTGAAATTTGGGGGTTGGGGGAGGTGTTTCAACGATGCGATGCAGCAATCCGGCCCAAACTGGTTGGTAAATAAGCGAAATTGCTGAGTCTGCCGACATCCATTCCGATTCCTCATGGGTTGGAACTGCTCGCCACCTCACGCTGCCTGGACAGGCAAAGCGGCCTTGTTTAACGTTGATATATTACATACCATATTTCACAGCGCGTCTTGTCGGACTATCCGGTTTGGCGGCTCGCCGGCACGCGCATCACCGAGAGCGAGGAGACTGTGAACATTCACGAATATCAGGCCAAGGAATTGCTCAGGCGCTTCGACGTGGCCGTTCCACGCGGCGCCGTTGCCTTTACTCCGGAGGAAGCCGCCAGCGCGGCGCGCAAGATCGGCGGATCGACATGGGTGGTGAAATCCCAGATCCATGCCGGCGGCCGAGGCGCCGGCCGCTTTGCCGGCGACCCCGGCGGCAAGGGCGGCGTACGCGTGGTGAAGTCCGTCGACGCGGTGCGTGCGCAGGCCGAGCAGATGCTCGGCAAGGTGCTCGTCACCAAGCAGACCGGGGAAGCCGGGCGCGAGGTACGGCGTCTATATGTGGAGGAAGGCTGTGAGATTGCCCGCGAGCTTTACCTGGGCATGCTGATCGACCGCGCCACCTCCCGCATCACCCTGATGGTCTCGACTGAAGGCGGCATGGAGATCGAGGAAGTGGCAGCCCGCACGCCGGAGAAGATCCTGAAGGTGGCAATCGATCCGGCCAGCGGCATCCAGCCCTTCCACGCGCGCCGCCTGGCCTTTGGGCTGGGGCTCGCCGGCAAGCAGGTAAGCGCCGCCTCGCGCTTTATCCTGTCCGCCTATCGCGCCTTTACCGAGTTGGACGCCTCGGTAGTGGAAATCAACCCGCTGGTGGTCACGCGCGCGGGCGACGTGATTGCGCTCGACGCCAAGTTCAACTTCGACGACAACGCGCTCTATCGCCATCCGGATATCGAAGCCCTGCGCGACGAGACCGAGGAAGACCCGCTTGAGGCCGCCGCGGCCCGTCATGGGCTCAACTACGTCAAGCTCGACGGCAGCATCGGCTGCATGGTCAACGGTGCCGGGCTGGCCATGGCCACCATGGACATCATCAAGCTCTACGGCGGCGAGCCGGCCAACTTCCTCGACGTGGGTGGAGGTGCCACCAAGGAGCGCGTGACGGCGGCCTTTCGCCTGATCCTGGACGACCCCAAGGTCAAAGGCATCCTGGTGAACATCTTTGGCGGCATCATGCGCTGCGACGTGATTGCCGAAGGCGTCGTGGCCGCCGCGCGCGAGATCGACCTCATGGTGCCGCTGGTGGTCCGGCTAGAAGGCACCAACGTGGAACTCGGCAAGGCCATCCTGCGCGACTCGGGACTGCCGATCCTGTCGGCCGATCATCTTGCCGACGCTGCCGAGAAGGTGGTCAAGGCCGTGAAGGTCGCTCAAGGACACGTTCAAATCCAGGGAGGGCAATGACATGGCCGTACTGATCCATCAAGGCACCAAGGTGATCTGCCAGGGCTTTACCGGCGCGCAAGGCACCTTCCATTCCGAGCAGGCGGCGGCCTATGGCACGCGCATGGTCGGGGGCGTGACGCCCGGCAAGGGCGGGCAGACGCATCTGGGGCTGCCGGTGTTCGACACCGTGGCCGCCGCGGTAGCGCGCACCGGCGCCGACGCCTCGGTCATCTATGTGCCACCGCCCTTCGCTGCCGACGCCATCCTGGAAGCCGTGGATGCCGGCATCGGCCTGATCGTGTGCATTACCGAAGGCATCCCGGTGATCGACATGGTGCGGGTCAAGCGCGCGCTCTGCGCATCCGGCAGCCGCCTGGTCGGGCCCAACTGCCCGGGCGTGATCACCCCGGGCCAGTGCAAGATCGGCATCATGCCGGGCCATATCCACCGCCCCGGCAAGATCGGCGTGGTCTCCCGTTCCGGCACCCTCACCTATGAGGCCGTGGCGCAAACCACCGCCGCGGGGCTCGGGCAGAGCACCTGCATCGGCATTGGCGGCGATCCGGTCAATGGCACCAGTTTCATCGATTGCCTGGCGCTGTTCCTGGCGGACGATGACACCGAAGGCATCATCATGATCGGCGAGATCGGCGGCTCGGCGGAAGAGGAAGCGGCGCTGTTCCTGCAGGATGCGCGCAGCGGCGGGCGCGTCAAACCCGTGGTGGGCTTTATTGCCGGCACCACCGCCCCGCCGGGACGCCGCATGGGGCATGCGGGTGCGATCATCTCCGGGGGCATGGGTACGGCCGAGGCCAAGATCGACGCCATGCGCGCTGCGGGCATCCGGGTAGCACGCTCGCCGGCCGAGCTGGGCAAGACCATGGTGGAGGCGATGGGGGCGTAGCGGCTGATGGCCCAATAAACACGGCGGACAATGTCCGCCGTCTCAGCTTGCTGACAAAGCCGGATCTGCGCTGTCTCGCTCCCCTCTCCCGCGTGCGGGAGAGGGGCTGGGGGAGAGGGCGGGCGCTCGTTACGCCTGCGTGCTGGAAAACACCATGGGCTTCGCTTCAAGTGGCTCCTAGCGCCC
>NZ_BAAILO010000292.1:47855-60237 GCF_054589115.1 Cupriavidus sp. 8B
AGGGAGACAGCCGTCGTCATGGCGCGCGGCTTTAGGCCCGTTCGGCGGCTTCGGCTAATGCTTCAGGTTTGTCAGCAGTCTGAGACGGCGGACCGTCTCCGCCGTCTCAGACTGCTGTGAATCCTCAACCTTCAATCTCCTCAACCTTCAATCCAGGAAGTCGCAGTTCTTCTCGACATAGTCAGCAAGGTCCAGCGAATGCTGGCGCACCAGCTTCTCGGCCAGCTCGGTGTCGCGTTTTTCCAGCGCCTCGATGATGCGCAGGTGATCGACGATGGAGCGCGACGCGCGATCGCTTTGCGAGATCGTCATCTTCCGGATCGCGCGCACATGGACAAAGATGTTCTTGATCGAATCCATGATGACCTGCGAGTTCGACAACTGCACGATCGCCTGGTGGAACGCGATGTTCGCGTCAGAGTATTCCTCGATATGCTCGGCCGGCGTGGCATCGCGGAAGCTGTCGAACATATGGCGCAGCTGCGCGATTTCGTCGTCGCTGGCGTTGAGCGTGGCCAGGCGCGCGGCCATGCTCTCCAGCGCGGCCCACACCTGGATCATCTCAACAATCTCGCGCTTGGTCTTGCGCATGATGTAGATGCCGCGGCGCGGCACCGTGCGCAGGAAACCCTCCTGCTCCAGCAGCGTCATGGCTTCGCGGATGGGCGTGCGGCTCACGCCGAGCGCCTCGCTCAGGACCCGCTCGTCCAGCCGGATTTCCTCGGTCGACTGATAGATGTCGGCGTCGGCAATAGCCTGGCGCAGCATGGCGTACGCCTGGTCGCGCAGGCTGGCGCCGGCGTTGATGGGTTGGAGAGACAGGGTCAGTCCAGCAGGCTGGACCGCGGATTGAGTTTGCGCAGACATGAGTGGGCTCTTGTTGAAACCAGCGCCGCGGCGAACGGGACAGTCGCCTGCGGCTTCCCGCTTAGCTTACCAAAAGCAGCCATTGCATGAGCTGAATGCATAGCAAAATGCACAATTGATATAAATCGGCTGCCAGGGTAACGGTTTTGCGTATATGGTATATCACATGGTGCGCCGCCGTAACCGGCCGGCGCCACCATTTCCTCCCAGCCGGCCCGGCACCCGCGCTCAAGCCGCCTGCGCCATCCGTTCACGCTGCTTGATCAGGCCCAGCACCGCATCCACCATTGGCGTGGGCTGCTCCACCAGCCGGCCCATTTCCTGCACCACCGTCAGCAGGGGGTCGATCTCCATGGCCCGCCCTGCCTCGAGGTCCTGCAGCATGGAGGTCTTGTGCGCCCCCACCGCGCCGGCACCGTCGATGCGACGCTCCACATCCACGCGGAAACGCACGCCAAAGCGCTCCGCGATCGCCTGCGCTTCCAGCATCATCGCGCGCGACAGCCCGCGGGTGGCCGGATCGGCGGTGATGATATCCAGCGTGGCATGCGTGAGCGCGCTGATTGGGTTGAAGCACAGGTTGCCCCACAGCTTGAGCCAGATCTCGTCGCGGATATTGTCGCGGATGGGCGCCTCCAGGCCCCCGGCCACCATCATTTCGCTCAGGTGGCTCACGCGCGCCGACTTGCTGCCGTCGGGCTCGCCCAGCGGGAATTTCTTGCCGTAGACATGGCGGATCACGCCGGGCTCGACGATCTCGGCGGCGGGATAGAGCACGCAGCCGATCGCCCGCTCTGGTCCCAGGCCGCGCCACTGGCGCCCGCCCGGGTCGACGCTTTCCAGCGTGCTGCCCGCGAGCGGGCCGCCGTGCTGGTGGAAGTACCAGTACGGAATGCCGTTGACGCCTGTCACCACTGCCGTCGTGGGACCAAGCAAAGGCTGCATCAGGTCCACCACGCCCGGCACGGAGTGGGCTTTAAGCGTGATGAAGACGTAGTCCTGCGGCCCCAGCGTGGCCGGGTCGTCGGTGCAATTGACCTTGGCTACCCGCTCCTCGCCCTCGCTCAACAGCCGCAGGCCGTTGGCGCGCATGGCGGCAAGATGGGGGCCACGTGCGACCAGGCTGACCTCGGCGCCCGCCAGTGCCAGCTGGACGCCGAGATAGCCGCCGATCGCGCCGGCGCCATAGATACACACTTTCATGATGTCGTCTCCCGGTGGTTTTATGCGTACATGCATTGATATATCACATACTATATTCCACTGAGAAGGAGTACAACCTCAATCTGCCGCCTGCCTAGACTTACGGCATGCCCTATCCAACGCTCCCAAATGAAGAACTGCCCCTTTAGGCCCTTTCCCCGATCGTTTTACGAACTTTCCGATTCTGGCCGCGTCTTTTATGATCTGCCCACTGAGCGCCATCGCGCCAAGGACCTCCTTGCCCTTGATGATGAATCGCCGCACCCTGCTCGTTTCCGCCACTGCCTCCGCCGCCCTGGCGGCCCTCGGCATCACGCCCACAGTGCTGGCTGCCGGCAGGATCAAGCTGAGCGACGCGCGCCCCTTCAGTTTCGATGCCCTGATCGAACGCGCCCGCGGCATAGCGGGCAAGCCTTACGTGCCCCCCGCCACGGCACCCGCCGATATGCTGAACAAGATCGACTACGAAGCCCACGGCAAGATCGGCTTCAAGACCGATGAGGCGCTGTTCGCCGACGGGCCCGGCCAGTTTCCGGTGACGTTCTTCCACCTGGGCAACTTCTTCCGCCAGCCGGTACGCATGCATGTCATCGACAGCGCCAAGGGAATGCCGGTGGCGCGCGAGATCGTGTATGACGGCTCGTACTTCGACATGCCCACCGACAGCCCGGCGCGCAAGCTGCCGCGTGGCAGCGGCTTTGCCGGCTTTCGCTTCCAGGAGAGCCGCCTGGGCGACCAGAAGAAGCTGGACTGGAAGAAGAACGACTGGGTGGCATTCCTGGGCGCCTCGTATTTCCGCACGATCGGCGAGCTCTACCAGTACGGCTTGTCCGCGCGCGGCATTGCCATCGACGTGGCCGAGGCCGGCCGCCCGGAGGAGTTTCCGAACTTCACGCATTTCTACTTCGAGACGCCCACGGGAAACAGCGGCGGCGATGCCGTCACCGTCTATGCCCTGCTCGACGGCCCCAGCGTGGCTGGCGCGTACCGCTTCGTCATGCAGCGCGGCAAGGGCGTGCTGATGGATATCGACTGCGCCTTGTTCCTGCGCAAGGACGTAGCCCGCCTGGGACTCGCGCCGTTGACGTCGATGTGCTGGTTCACCGAAGCCAGCAAAGGCAACGCCGTCGACTGGCGCCCCGAGGTGCACGATTCCGATGGCCTGGCCATCTGGAACGGGGCCGGCGAGCATATCTGGCGCCCGCTCAACAACCCGCCGCGCACCACGGCCTCCAGCTTCGGCGATGACAATCCGCGCGGCTTCGGCCTGCTGCAGCGCGACCGCAACTTCGATCACTATCAGGATGGCGTGCACTACGAACGGCGGCCCAGCCTGTGGGTCGAGCCGCGCGACGGCTGGGGCGCCGGCGCGGTGCAGCTCATCGAGATTCCCACCGACGACGAAATCCACGACAACATCGTTGCCATGTGGGTGCCAAAGGCGCCAGCCAAGGCCGGCAGCGATTTCCGCCTGCGCTACCGGCTGCACTGGCTGGCCGACGAGCCTTATCCAAGCCCGCTGGCGCGTTGCGTCGCCACCCGGCTGGGCAACGGCGGGCAACCCGGACAGCCGCGACCGCAGGGCGTGCGCAAATTCATGGTGGAATTCAAGGGCGGCCCGCTGGAGAAGCTGCCTTTCGGCACCAAACCCGAAGCCGTGCTGACCGCCGCGCGCGGGAGCTTCTCTTATGTGTTTACCGAACCCGTGCCCAATGGCGTGGCCGGGCACTGGCGCGCCCAGTTCGACCTCACGACGGAAGGCAAGGACCCGGTCGACCTGCGCCTGTTCCTGCGCCTTGACGGCAAGCCGCTGTCGGAAACCTGGCTTTACCAGTACCACCCGTTCAACTCGCCGAGCGGTTCTGGTGCGTAGGACCGGATACCCGGCAGGCAGCAGGCGTCACCTCGATTGCGCTTTGCGCCGCCGGTAACCGGCATTGCGCCGGCGTGATGTTGCCGGGCCTGGAGCGGGTATCATGGCGACGCAGGTCAACGCACAACCATGCGCAACAACGAACAACTACAACGGGATCCCACCCGCCCAATGATTTCCGCAGATCCAGCCGGCGCGGCCGGCACCGGTCCCGACGCCTCACTGCCCCGTGCCGAGCGGGCCTACCAGCACCTGCGCAACGCGATCCAGGCAGGGCAACTGCCCTCCGGCACCCGCCTGCGCGAAGTGGAACTCGCCGCCTCGCTGGGGCTGTCGCGCACGCCGGTGCGCGAAGCGTTGTCGCGGCTGGAATCCGAAGGCCTGGTCGTCAACGAGCCCAACCGGGGCATGATGGTGACCCAGCTCGACGCCAGCATGGTGAGCGAGCTCTATGTCATGCGCGAGGTGCTGGAAGGCACCGCCGCCGCGCTCGCCGCGCGCCACGCCACCGATGTGGAAATCTCGCTGCTGCGCGATATCGTCCAGCGCGACCTGGCCATCGCCGACCAGCCCGACAAGCTCGCCGCCAACAACCGGCTCTTCCACGAAACGCTGCACCGCTGCGCGCACAACCGCTACCTGCTCAAGACCTTGCGCTCGCTGCACGAGTCGATGGCGCTGCTGGGCCGCACCACGCTGGCGCTGCCGGGACGCGCCCGGGTCTCCTATGAAGAGCACATCGCACTGGTGGAAGCCCTGGAGCAACGCGATCCCGCGCTGGCCGAGCAAATCACGCGCCGGCACATCCAGCAAGCGTACAAGGCGCGGCTATCGATGTGGATCGAGGAACAGTCCGAGTCCTGAATCCGGAGTCCTGACAAGCGGGCGGCAACCTTCACTCAGGTCGCCGCAACCGCCCGCGCCCCGTGCCACGTACCCAGGCTAAGCACCGCCAGCGCCCCCAGGATCAACGCCACCGCGCCGAATGTCTGCGGCGCGATCTGCTCGCTGCCCAGCCACGCGCCCACTGCCAGCGCCACCGGCGGGTTCACGTAGACATAGCTCGAGGAAACCGTCGGCGAGACGTTTGCCACCAGGTACATATAGGCGGAAAACGCCACCAGCGACCCAGCCACCACCAGGTAGACCCAGGCCCACCACGCCTGGCTGCTGACCGTCCGCGGCCAGGGCTCGCCGAACACAACGGACAATGTCAGCAAGATCGCCCCGCCCAGCAACATCTCCGCGGCAAACGCCACCGCGCCTTGCGGCAAATCCAGCCGCCGCGCGATCTGCGAGCCAAACGACCAGCTGCCGATGGCCACCAGCAAGGCCATGACGCCGGTAGCACTAGCGCGAAACTCCACGCCGCCGGTCAGCACCAGGATGCCCGCGCTGCCCAGTGCAATGGCCAGCACCTCGTACCAGCGCGGCCGCGCGCCGAAGCGGATTCCCCAGAACAAGCCAAAGATCGGCATCGCACCGATCATCACGGTGGTCGCCCCGGAAGAAATGGTCTGCTCCGCCACCGCCGTCAGCCCCATCCCGCCAACCAGCAGGAATGCGGCCAGCACCCCGCAATTGCGCAGCTGGCGCAGCGTCGGCATGGCCGCGCCGCGATAGCGCAGCCACAGCGCCAGCAACAAGCCGGCGCAAAGAAAGCGCGAGCCCATCATCAGGAACGGCGGAAAGCTCTCCAGCGTGAAGCGGATGGCCAGATAAGTCGTGCCCCAGACCAGGTACGTAATCAGCAGGCAGAGCAGCAAGCGGGGGGAGATGGTGGGCAAGGGAAGACCGGGAGGAAGCACGGGGGGCCTCAACCATAGCGTCATCCGACGCGAGCGCAAAAGGAAAATGACTCGCAAGGCTTGTGAAGCGATCTCACAAAGGCGCACTGCGGATGCAGGTGCCCATAAAAAAACCGGCCAAAAAGCGCTGCGCTCCTTGGAGCGACGCGTTGGCCGGTCTTGCCGCGCGAGAGAGATTCGCGCCGGTTTGACGTAGTGCCCGCCTGCCCGCCCTCGCCAGGACGGATGCGCTAGCGCATCGCCGCGATGGGCAGCATGAAAGCCGTCAAACCAAAACTACATACATCAACAACAAACAACAACAGTCAACTACAGCACACTACAGCAGCATTCACTCTTGATTCTTGATGTCGGTGCTCGGGCGATCAGCCGTTTGCGAAGACGATCTTTGCCTTGCGTGCCTGGTTCTGAAGGCGGCTCAGCACGGATTGCACGGCGGCGATGGCGCTCTTCACGTCGTCGACGAAGGCCGGGCTGCGGGGACCAAGTTCGCGTTCGATCAGTTCGCGTTCGAGTTGGTCGGTCATCTTGATGTCGGATTGGGTGTTCATGGCTTTCTTCCTTTCAGGGATAACCCTCATCGGGTTTTCCCTACTATAGCAAAGAAAAATGGCGCATCGCAGCATTAGGTGATACTACGTACCCAGCAGAACAACGAATGCTGAGAAGGCAAACCATAAGATGTCGCAATTGACACTTCATGCCTAACAGAGATGCCTAACAGAGAATTGCGACGCTCCATGCCTTATGCTGGCAGATAAAGGGTATATCAAGTCACTTTATTGATTACCCAATCAATCTCGCGGCACCCGAATCGTCGTGGCACGTCCGGCTGCTGCCGACCCGCACGTGCATTGCGCCAGCCCTTCTACTTCGGTGGGGACGTTTGCGCGCTGCTTGCAGGTGACGGCGCAAGCAGCTCGAGCGTCGACGCGGAAGGCGCCGCCTCCAACATAGCCTGCAGCGTGTCCAGTACATTGGATACGCTATAAGCCGGCTCCCAGAATCGATTGGCAATCTGCAAGTCCATGGCGGCCTCCCACGCCGCCCAGGCTGCGCTGCCATACATGCCAACCAGCGAGAGGCGCTGATGCAAGATCGTGGGCGGGATATGGGGCAGCAGTTCCCCAAGGTGCGCCAGGCAGCGCCGATAACCCTTGTTCCACGTGTCGCCTACCGCCTCCCGGAGTAGGTCGCGATCGGTCAATTGCACACTCGCGATCATGCGAATGTAGGTGTACTGCCCCGTCTGCTGGCCAAGTTCGAGCAGGGGGTACGCCAGCGCCTCGATCAAACCTCGTATCGACAGCGTTTGTGTCGCCTCCATCTGGTCAAGCATCGCCTGGCGCCGGGCATCGATGAGCTGAGCGCCGTCGAGCACCAACTCCTTGAGCAGGTCGCGCCTGGATCCGAAGTGATAGTGCAACGCGGCGTTGTTCCGCTGGCCCGCAGCCGACACGATCTCTTGCACTGTCACGCCGTCAAACCCGCGCAGGGCAAACAGCCGCTGTGCCGCCTGCTTGAGCCGAGCCCGCGTCTCCAAACCGTCAACTCGCAGGGTTTTCACTGATGTCATCTCTAGTTAAGCGATATATATTAATTAAAACATATCACTTACTTATGAGCAAGGAGCGTATCAACATGCGAGTGATCATTGTAGGCGCGGGCATCGGAGGACTTTGTGCGGCGCTGGCGCTGCGGCACCACGGCATAGACGCGGTAGTTCTCGAGCAAGCGGAAAAATTGACGGAGGTAGGCGCCGGCATACAAATAGCAAGCAATGGCGCACTTCTGTTGCGTGAACTGGGCGTTGAGGCAGACCTCGCTGCCGTTGCCACTCAGCCCGATGCATTTGACTACCGCGATCTGGTCACTGGCCGCCGACTGTATTTCGCGCCGCTCGGCCCGGAAGCAGCCAAGCGCTATGGTGCGCCGATGTACAACGTTCATCGTGCCGACCTGATTGACATGCTCGCGCGTGGGTTGCCTGCGAGTGCTATCCGACTCGGTGCCAAGGTAGCCTGGATTGGCCAGACCGCCGATCGGGCGTGGGTGGATCTTGTCGGCGGGGAGCGGGTCGAGGCTGACGTTGTGGTGGGTGCCGATGGCATTCACTCGGCTGTGCGTGCGGCGCTTCGGGGGCCGGAAAAGACTCAGTTCGCCAACATTCTGATGTGGCGCTCGTTGATCCCAGCCCACAAGCTTGCAGGCTTGCCGCTTCCCGTGCGAGGCAACAACTGGTTCGGCCCGGGACGCACCATGATCTCGTATTGGGTGCGCCCGGACCTTTACAGCATTCTCGCATCCGTGCCGTCGGGGGAAGTGCATCGCGAAAGCTGGAGCACCAGCGGCGACGTTGAGGAGCTACGACGCTCATTCCAGGGAGCCGAGCCGACGGTTACCGCATTGCTTGATCAAGTGGAGACCAGCTTTATCACGGCAATGTATTACCGGGATCCGATTGAGCGGTGGAGCACCGGGCGCATCACGCTGCTTGGCGACGCGGCTCATGCCATGGTGCCATTCCTCGCGCAGGGCGCATGCCAATCCATCGAAGACGCCTGGACCCTGGCGGTCACGTTGGCAAGGCAGAGCAATGCGAGTATCGCCGAACGATTGCTCGAGTACGAACGCCGCCGGCAACCACGTACCACACGCGTACAGGCCGGTGCCCGCGCCATTGTGAAAATGGTGCATGAATCCGATCCTGAGCGTGTGCGCGTACGAAATGGTCGCTGGAAAGGGATGGCTCGTATCGATCCCCTTGCCGAGACCTCCTGGGCCTTTGTATGGGGACACGACGAACGCCTGGCAGCTCAGCAAACTCCCGACGAAGTGGTGGGCATCGCCAATGCCCGAGAGGGCAAGCGCATGCAGCGGCCCGAGAGCCAGCAGGCATTCGACATCTGGAAAAGTACATTCACGCCAGAAGACGTGGCTCGCGGCCACGATGGCATGCGCGAGGCTTACGACCGCATGCTGCTGAGCCACTTCCCGGTGCCGCGCGACGTGTCCATAGAGAAAGTCGAACTCCACGGCGTGCAGGCTCTCAGAGTCGACGCCGCTGAAGCTTCAACGGATAACCCCGTCGTGCTGCATTTTCATGGCGGCGCCTATGTGCTCGGTTCGGCGCGCAGTTCGCTGGAATATGCGCATCGGCTTTCCGCAGCAGTCGGCGGGGCCTGCTACACGGTCGAATACCGGCTGGCCCCTGAGCATCCCTATCCTGCCGCCGTCGATGATGCCCTGGACGCCTACCGTGGTCTTCTCGCTACCGGAGTCCCTTCTCGACAGATCATCCTCAGTGGCGAGTCGTCGGGGGGTGGACTGGCGCTGGCCCTGGCCATCGCGATCCGCAGTGCTGGCTTGCCTGCGCCTGCCGGCGTCTTCGCGGTCTGTCCTTTTGCCGACCTGACGTTGAGCGATCCGACTGTCCAGGCCCGCTCCGGCGACGACCCGGCAGCGCACCGGGACTCGTTGAGCCTGCTTGGCGCGTCCTATTTCCAGGGTCACGAGCCGACTGATCCGCTCGTATCCCCGCTGTATGGGGACCTCCACTGCCTTCCTCCACTGTTCCTTGCTGCCACGGAGGGCGAGGTACTCCAAAGCGATACCACGCGATTGGCTGACAAGGCGCGGGCCAGTGGGGTAGACACGACGCTACGCGTAGTCGAGGATTCGGTGCACGTCTTCACGCTGTTCCCGTTCTTGCCCGAGGCCCAGCGGACATTGGCTGAATTTGCCGATTGGAGTCGCGAGCGCATCGGCTGCTCCGCACGGTCTTTGACGCCAGCGTAAAGGACCGCCTCCTTCGACGTTCAAGTCCAGCGCAATTGGCCAGCGACAAACGCGCTGGCAATCAACGTCAGTGATTCAAAGGCTATGGCTCAAGCGAGGACAGGCGCTCTGTGATTTTGCTTAGACAGGCCCCATACGCCTCGCTCTTCGAACGTCGACCCGATGCGCTTCGAACACGCCGTAGCGCAAAAACAAGGCAAATGCCTGGAAAGACGCGCGCCCCGGGAGAGATGCCACCTGGACGCGTGTCTTGACTTCAATATTCAGGCAGATGCCTCAGACTTACTTACCAACGCCAGCAAGTACACCCCACACAGATGCACGCATCCCCGCGATGGGTCAGGCCCACTCCTGGGCGGGGCGCGCCTTTTCAGCGAAGCATGCGGCAAGGAAGTCGAGCAACTCCCTGATCGCAGGCACCATTCCCCTTCTCGACGGGAATACGGCATGCACTACACCGTCCTGTGCTCCCCAATCGGGCAGTAACCGGACAAGCCTCCCATTCGCAATATCTTCGGAAATCAGCATTTCGGGCAGTAACGCAACGCCCACTCCAGCCAGCGCTGCCAAGCGGAGGGTATAGAGATCGTCGGTCTTCAGCCGGGGCGCGTGCATCAACTCGGCTCGCCTGTCGGCGGCATCGCGGAACCGCCATACGTGCCAGTCCCCGGCACTGGCCATCGCGAGCGTTGGCATCCGGCCAACGTCATCAAGTGATTGAGGTTCCCCTAGCGCCTGAACAAGGCTTGGGCTAGCCGCCAGAACCATCCCCGAAGGACAAAGTGTCCGCATTGCAAGATCGGAGTCCTCCAGCGGTGGAACTCGCACCCGGATCGCGATGTCCACCCCTTCCTCAATGACATCCACCCGGCGATTGGTCGCGTCCAGGGCGAGCTGGACTTGTGGCCACGCCTCGAGGTATCGGTTCAGCATTTCCGCGACTCCGCTCTGTAGCACACCTGTCGGGCAGCTTACCCGCACCAATCCCCGAGGTGAGGCTAATGTCCGGGTGATCGCGTCCCTCGCCGCCTGCGCCTCCGCGATTAGCGCAACGCAGTGCCCATGGAACGTCCTGCCAGCCTCAGTCAGCGACAGACTTCGCGTTGTCCGGTTCAGTAACCGAACCCCCAATTCCGCTTCGAGCGCCCCGATACGCCGGCTCAGCTTTGAAGTTTGAAGTCCCAAGGCTTCAGCCGCCGCGGTATAGCTACCGCATTCGACAACCTTCGCAAAGAAATACAAGTTGTTCAGGTCACTGACGGGCGCCACGGCGTGCCTCAATAGCTGCTTGTTGATTGTTCTATTGTAGACAAAGATCATTTCTATCCTGGCACCTTTTTCAGCTTTTGCGCCCAGGGATAACCTACCAATATCGATCGCCTGTTGATTTACGCATTCGAGAGGACAGACAGGCCCCGATGTCTTCTCGCACTGAACTTCTTTTTAGCTATGTAACCAGCGTACAGGAGCCATCATGCTGCAGCTTCGACCGTGGCCATCCCTTGATGGAGCGAATCTGGATTGGCTGAAGGCAAAGCACCACTTTGCCGTGAGTGCCGAAGGCAATCCCCAACATACCGCGCTTGGGGACTTGGTTGTGTGGAACGACGATGAGATCGCACCCGGAACCGGCTTCCCGATGCACGGCCACCGCGACATGGAAATCGTCACCTATGTCAGGGAGGGAGTACTTGAGCATCAAGACACCTTGGGCAGCCGTGGACAGATCACCGCGGGCAACGTGCAGGCCTTCAGCGCGGGTAGAGGGATACGCCATTCGGAATATAACCCCGGCAACTCGCCGCTACGGCTCTTCCAGATCTGGATACGGTCAACTCAGCGCGGGATCGAGCCTAAGTGGGCATCCAAGCCATTTCCAAAGGCAGAACGGGCCGGCCGACTTGTACCATTGGCTAGTGGATTCCCTGACGATGGCGAGGCGGTGCACATCAATGCAAATGCTCGCGTACTAGGCGCCCTGTTGCAGGCCGGGCAAACCATCGCCTACACGATATTGCGGACAAGGTATGCGTATCTTGTCGTTGCGAAAGGTGCCGCCAGGGTAAACGGCATGCACGTCGAGGAGCGCGATGGAATTGCCATCTCGGAGGAGGAGAACATCGAGATCACCGCCACCCAGGATTGCGAATTCATTCTTGTCGATGCAGGTTAAATTCAACTATTTCATAAGAGAGGATTTACCATGCCAACCGTAGAAAGTCTCATCGAGCCATCGTCGCACCACGCACAATGACCCGTGTCTTTCCCAACGATGTTAATCCCAGAGAGGTGCCAGGCCAGGCGGGTCGACTATACGACTGCCTGGTTGGACCAAGGCAAAGATTGCCGCCATCTCATCCGGCGACAGCTCGAAATCAAAAACTGGGGCGTTCTCGCCAAGCCGATCGATTCTGGTAGTGCGAGACAATGCAATCACGCCATCCTGTTGAACCAACCAGCGAAGTACGATCTGCGAGACCCCTCGTTGGTGACGAGCGGCAATCTCCTTGAGCACCGGGTCGGTAAAGACACGACCTATGGCCATCCCGCAATAGGCGGTGACCGCAAGACCCGCGTCGCGTGTAGCCGTAACCAGAACACGCTGATCGAGATAAGGATGGTGTAGCATCATCAGTAGGAGTGGTCGGCTCCCTTCCTTCCCTGCCATCGACCCTGGCGTCCGAACGATTAACCAGCGTCGCCTTCCTCATGGTGGCCGCGCAGAACCACCCACTAGGGAAGTGCTGATCAATGAGGTTTTCGCATGATGTTGCCAACGCCTCTGGCCTCGGATTTTCTCAATGAGGGACAGACGGGCGGATTCGCTGCGGTT
>NZ_BAAILO010000293.1:0-12390 GCF_054589115.1 Cupriavidus sp. 8B
GACTGACACGGCACACCAGATGTCCTGTATATAGATGCTATCTCCGACAGCCGAGCGTTCAACCTTCCATAATTGCAAACTGCCGATAGCGCCCCTACACCACCAAGGCGGGATTCGACCGCGCCAGCCTGGCGGTGTCCTGGGAATATGAGATCTCGCGCGCCTGGTCGGTCAACAGCACGGTGGCCGTGACCCGCATGCTGGGTGACAGCGGCAACAGCCCGATCGTGCGCATCGCGCGAAGCGGGCAGACTTCGCCGGAGAGGACCTGAAGCGGTGCGTTTCGGCACCATGGTGGGGACAGTCGTCTATACTTGTCAGCATGCTAACAAGTTGGTGAGTGGAATGTCCTCTGCAAAACGTCAAACGACGCGCGCCGCGACGCCGGTCGAGGATCCGGCGCAGTCCGAAACGGACCCGGCCAAGGAGCTGCTTTGGGCGCGGCCCGGCTTTCTGGTGCGCCGCCTGCACCAGATCCACGTGGCCATGTTTTTCGAGGAATGCAAGTCGGCCAGCATCACGCCGGTGCAGTACGCCATCCTGACCGTGCTGTCCGTGCTGCCGGGGCTGGACCAGACCGCGCTGGGGCAGGAGGTTGGCTTTGACCGCACCACCACCGCCGATGTGGTGCGCCGGCTGGAGGAGCGTGGCCTGGTCGAGCGCAAGGACAATCCGGCCGACCGGCGCACGCGTCACGTCCACCTGACCAAGGAAGGGCAGACCGTGGTGGCATCGCTGCGCGCCGACATGGAGCGCGCGCAGGAGCGCATGCTGGCGCCGCTGCGCCCGGCCCAGCGCAAGGTGTTCATGGACTTGCTGTCGACGCTGGTCGAGGCTAACAACGACTATAGCCGCACCGTATTGCGCATCATGTAGTGAAGGCGCGCCGGCATGGGGCCGGCGCCTGGATCAAACCGGCTCACACCGGCTCACACGGGATAGACCAGGTCGTTGGCGATGATGGTGGTGTCGTACACGACCTGGCGCTCCGCCAGCAGCAGCTTGCCCTCGATGCGGGCGAAGCGGTCGTGATAGGTGCCCGCCATGTGGATGGTGGTAGGGCCTTCGACCAGCGTCTGCAGCAGCAGGAAGCTGGCCTGCGCCTGGATCTCGCCAAACTTGCTTTCATCGGTGACGCGCGTATTGGTGACCAGATGCAGCATATAGCGCGGCGCGAACATCTGGGTGCGCGCAATCGCCACCGCCCGGTCGTGCATCATGCCGCGGCCTTCGGCGTAGACCAGTCCCACCGGCATGCCGAGCTCCACGTTCTCCCGCGCCGTGACGCGGTAGATGCAATCCTCGGTAAAGAACTCCGGCCACGTTTCCACCATGCCGGCGTCGAGCACGGCGCAGTATTCGCTGTGGAAGGCGTCGATCTCCATGCGCAGCGCTTGCGCGCGCGCGGGGGCCAGCTTGCAGGGGCGGAAGAGACTATGCGCCATCGGTGTCATGGTTGGTGTGATCGTCAGTGTCATGCTGTCTCAGAACCCCATCACGCTGCGATAGTATTGGTACATGGCGCGGATCGCGGATTCCGAGATCAGCGAGTTGGCGGTGCCGACGTGGCCGGGATCCAGCTTGAGTACATTGCGGTCGGTGCTGGAGCGGCGCACGCCTTCCTGCACGAACTTCATCGCTTCATTGTCTTCCAGGCCGAGGAAGCCGGCCGGGCCCATCAGGTTGCCCTGGCGCAGGCGGTGCCGCGTCATCTCTTCGGTGTCGTCCTCGTAGCCGAACATGGTCCACTGCATCAGCATGCTGTCCGGGCCATTGGGCACGATCTGGCGCACGCCCAGCGTGTTCATCTCGCGCTGCACGATCAGGTTGGGCCAGATGGTCTGCATGGTGACGGACCACGGCGAATCGAATTCCTTGATGTACTCCAGGAAGCGGTCGTCCTGCAGGCGCATGCCTTCGTGGTAGGAGCGCATTTCCTTCTTGTTCTCGTCGCTGACCGCCGCGTACTTGTCTTCCTTCTTGGCCGAGGCCATGGTGCCGTGGCGGCCGTGCACCGGGTCGGCGATCATGGCCGAGTCGTTGCCGGCGACCAGCAGGCCAAACACCACCAGGAAGGAGTGCAGCAGCGTGGCGTGGTACGGGTCCTTCAGGTTCTCGTGGTACATCTTCCAGTTGCAGGGCAACTCGTTCTTGTAGTACCCGAGGATCTTGAGCGGCTTGCCGTTGAACACTACATCGAAATCCTTGAGGATTTCCGGCGTCATGTACGCGTCCAGCGGCTCCATGTCGCTGGCGTACGAGGCAAAGATCACCCCGTTGCGCATGGCCACGTTGAGCTTCACCAGGCCATGGTCTTCATTGCGGAAGTCCTTCGGCATGCCGCCAGCGCGGTTCACGCCGCGCTTGAAGGGCACGCCCTGCAGGTTGCCCTTCAGGTCGTAGGACCACTGGTGATACGGGCAGACGAACTCCTTGGCGTTGCCCTGGCCATGGCGGCAGAACTCCGCGCCACGGTGCGCGCAGCGGTTCTCGAAGACATTGACGGAGCCGTCTTGCGCGCGGGCCACGACGACGGGCGTCGGTCCGACATAGGAGCGCTTGAAGTCGCCGGCATTGGGGATCTCGGCCTCCAGCGCGACGAAGTTCCACGAGCGGCCGCGGAAGATCTTTTCCAGCTCCAGGTCATACACGGCGTTGCTGGTGTACACCCAGTCCGGGATGAAATGCAGGGCGTCTTCCGGCCACTGGCAGGCGGCCAGCTCGGCATCCTTGGCGCGCGGCGTGCGGTTGATGACCGCATGGGTCTGGTACATGTTGGTTCCTCGTTCGGGATCTTGGGGATCTTCAGGATTGGGTTTCGCTCGCGCGCGCGGCGGTGGCTTCGCGTACCGCTTGCTTCAAGGGCAGGGCGGTGTCGCACAGCAGGCCGATCTCGCAGGCGGTGCGTAGTTCGATCAGGTTGCGGAGCTGGCGCAGGTCGCCGCCCGCGTTGACGGCGATGGCGTGGCGCAGTTGCGCGCCGGCCATGCCGAGCAGCAGGAATTTAGGGGGCTTGTCGCCGTCAGGTGCTTCGGCGCTGCCGCGCAGCGTGTAGACCAGCGCGGGGTCCACGGCGCCCTGCATCTGGATATTGCAGCCGAGCTGGTCGCTCCAGAACCAGGGCACGGCGGCCGGGGCCGTCTCCACGCCGAGCATGGCGGCCGCGGCGATGCGGGCCTGCTCATTGGCGTTCTGCCACGATTCCAGCCGCACCTCCTGGCCAAACAACGGCTGGTACTGGCTGGTGCAATCGCCAGCGGCAAACACGCCCGGCGCGCTGGTGCGGCAGTGCATGTCGACCTGGATGCCGCCGTTGCCCGGATGGAGCGCAAGCCCGGCCGTCTCCGCCAGGCCCACATTGGGATGCAGGCCGATGGCCACCACCGCCAGCGGCGCGCGCAGGGCGGTGCCATCCGCCAGCATGACGGCAACCTCGTGCGCGGCCGGCGGGATCGACGCGATCCCGCAGCCCAGCCGCAGGTCGATGCCGAGGCTGCGCACGCGTTGCGCCAGCCAGTCCGAGAACACGGGTGGCACGGCGCGCTGCAGCAATCGCGGCGCGGCTTCGATCACAGTGACTTCCAGCCCCATGGCGCGGGCGGTGGATGCGGTTTCCAGCCCGAGGAAGCCGCCGCCGATCACCAGCACGGCACGCTCGCGGCGCAGCGCGGCCCGCAGGCCGCGCGCATCGGCGAGCGAGCGCAGGTAGTGCACCCGGGGCTGCCCCTCGGGCAGGGCGGGCAGGGTGCGGGCCCGCCCGCCGGTGGCCAGCAGGCAGCGGCTGAAGGCAATTGCCTCCCCGTTGGCGCAGTGCGCGGTGGCGCTGGCGGGATCGAGCGAGGCCACCGTGGTGCCCAGGCGCAGCTCGATGCCTTGCCCGGCATAGAAGCCGGCCGCGTGCACGCCGATGCGCTCGTCCTGCTGCTCGTCCGCCAGCACGGCCTTGGACAGCGGCGGGCGCTCATACGGCGCATGGGCCTCGCCGCCCACCATGACGATGCCGCCGTCATGGCCCAGCGAGCGCAGCGCGGCGGCGGCGGTGGCGCCAGCCTGGCCGGCGCCGATGATCAGGATGGGGGCGTCTTGTGGCATGACCGGCGCTCAGGCGGTGACCATGACATCGACCAGCACGTCGCTGTCCACGATCTTGACCGGGTAGACGCGGATGCCCTGGGTGGCGGGCGCACACATGGCCTGGCCGGTGCGGATATCGAAGCGCGCCTGGTGCAGCGGGCATTCGATGCAGCCGTCCTCCAGGTAGCCGTCCGACAGCAGCGCGTACTGGTGCGTGCAGACGTTGTCGGTGACGAAGTATTCCCCTTCGCTGCGGTACAGGGCCAGTTGCGCGTCCCCGAGCGTGAGCGGCATCACTTCATCGTCCTGAAGCTGGCCGGTCGTGGCGATCTTGGTCCAAGCCATGATGCATCTCCTTTAATCAGTATGCTGATCATTAATGCTCAGTGTACTGATTTAAATTTCCGACTGAATCAGCGTTAACCCTTGGGCGTGGTCGAGGCGGCGGAATGGCCGTGGAAGGGCGTGGCGGCGCTGGCCGGGGCAGGGCGCGCCAGTGCGGCCCTGCGCTCCAGCAGGGCTTGCACCTCGCCCATGATGCCGCGGCGGAAGGTGAGCACGCAGACCACGAAGATCAGGCCAGTGACCATGCTGACCGACTCGCCCAGCGTGTTGAACCAGTCCACGCCTGTCAGCGCGGCCAGGCTGCTGCCGGCGTCTCCCAGCTTGTTCTCGAGCGCGACGATCACCAGCGCGCCCAGGATGGGCCCGGACAAGGTGCCCATGCCGCCAACCAGCGTCATCAGGATGACGGATCCGGACATGGCCCAGTGCACATCGGTGAGCGTGGCAAAGCCGAGCACCAGCGTCTTCAATGCGCCCGCCAATCCCGCCAGCGCGGACGACAGCACAAAAGCCAGCAGCTTGAAGCGGTCCGTGTCATAGCCCAGCGAGATGGCGCGCGGCTCGTTCTCCTTGATGGCCCGCAGCACCTGCCCGAACGGCGAGTTGACCACGCGCGCGATCAGCAGCAGCGCAGCGCCGACAACGATGGACACCACGTAATACATGGTCAGGTCGCCTTCCAGCGAGAGCAGCCCGAACAGGCTGCCGCGCGGCACCGCTTGCAAGCCGTCCTCGCCGCCCGTTACCGGCGCCTGCAGGCAGAAGAAATAGAACATCTGCGCCAGCGCCAGCGTGACCATCGCAAAGTAGATGCCCTGGCGGCGGATCGCCAGCGCGCCAAAGGCCAGGCCGAGCAGTGCGCCGAACGCCGTGCCCGCCAGCAGCCCGAGCTCCGGCGTGGCGTGCAGGGATTTCATCATGTAGCCGCAGGCATAGGCCGCGCCGCCAAAGAAGGCGGCATGGCCGAAGGACAGCAGCCCGGTAAAGCCCAGCAACAGGTTGAAGGCGCAGGCAAACAAGGCAAAACACATCAGCTTCATCGCCAGCACCGGATAGGCGCCGAGAAACGGCGCCAGCGCGACGGCCACCATCAGCAAGGCCCCGGTCAGTCTTGCGCGAGAATCATGGGTCATCATTTTTCCTTTCCGAACAAGCCGGCGGGGCGCACCATCAGCACGCACACCATGGCCACGAAGACGACGGTTGCCGAGGCTTCCGGGTAGAACACCTTGGTCATGCCTTCAAACACGCCCAGGCCAAGGCCGGTAAAGATGGAGCCGAGGATCGAGCCCATGCCGCCGATCACCACCACGGCAAACACGGTGATGATCAGGTTCTGGCCCATCAGCGGCGAGATCTGCATCACGGGCGCGGCCAACACGCCGGCAAAGGCGGCCAGCCCCACGCCGAAGGCGTAGGTCAGCGTCACCAGCAACGGCACATTGATGCCGAATGCCTCCACCATGCGCGGGTTCTCCGTGCCGGCGCGCAGGTAGGCGCCAAGCCGCGTCTTCTCGATCACGTACCAGGTGGCAAAGCACACGACGAGCGAGGCCACGACCACCCAGGCGCGGTAGTTGGGCAGCACCATGAAGCCCACGTTGGTGGCGCCCGTCAGCGCCTCGGGCGTGGCGTAGGACAGGCCGGAGACCCCGTACGCCGAGCGCAGCAGCCCTTCGATCAGCAGGCAGATGCCAAGCGTCAGCAGCAGGCCATAGAGGTGGTCGAAGCGATAGAGCCGGCGCAGCATGGTGCGCTCCAGCACCACGCCGAGCACGCCTGTGGCGAGCGGGGCGAAGAGCAGCATCAGCCAGTAGTTCAGCTCCAGGTAGTTCAGGCCGGCCCAGGCCAGCACGGCGCCCAGCATGAACAGCGCGCCATGGGCGAAGTTGATGACGTTGAGCAGGCCAAAGATCACTGCCAGCCCGAGGCTCAGGATGGCGTAGAACGAGCCGTTGACGAGCCCGAGCAGCAACTGGCTCAGCAGGGCGGGCATGGGTATGCCAAAAAAGTCCATGACGATGTTTCCTTACACGCCAAGCAGGGCGTTCAGCGTGGGCATCTTGCGCGCGAGCGCGTCGGCGTCGAAGCGCTCCACCATGCGGCCGTGCTCCATCACGTAGAAGCGGTCGGCGAGCGGCGCGGCGAAGCGGAAGTTCTGCTCCACCATGACGATGGTGTAGCCGCGTTTCTTGAGCGTGGTGATCATTCTTGCGAGGGTTTGGACGATGACCGGCGCCAGGCCTTCGGAGATCTCATCGAGCAACAGCACGCTCGCGCGGGTGCGCAGGATGCGGGCGACCGCCAGCATCTGCTGCTCGCCGCCCGACATGCGCGTGCCCTGGCTCTTGCGGCGTTCCCACAGGTTGGGGAACATCGCGTAGATCTCGTCCAGCGGCATCGGCTCACGGCCGGCGGCGTTTGCACCCGCACCGTCCGGCTTGAACACTGGCGGCAGCATCAGGTTTTCCTCGCACGACAGGCTGGAGAAGATGGCGCGCTCCTCCGGGCAATAACCCAGGCCCAGCGGCGCGATGCGGTGCGTCTTCATGCCGATGGTCTCGGTGCCGTTGACGCGGATCGAGCCCTTGCGGGCGCCGACCAGCCCCATGATGGCGCGCATGGCGGTGGTGCGGCCCGCGCCGTTGCGGCCCAGCACGGTGACGACCTCGCCCGGGCTGACGGTCAGGTCCACGCCATGAAGGATGTGGGATTCGCCGTACCAGGCGTGCAGGTCCTTGATCTGCAGGGCAGGGGTGGGCTGGCTAGTGGGTTGGCTCATCATGCGGCCTCCGTCAGTTCGGCATCGGCCGTACCCATGTACGCCTCCATCACCTGCGGGTTGCGCGCCATTTCCTCGTACGAGCCTTCGGCCAGGATGGCGCCGCGCTGGAGCACGGTGATGCGCTCGGCGATGGACGACACCACGCTCATGTTGTGTTCCACCATCAGCACGGTGCGTCCCGCGGAAACTTGTTTGATCAAGGCCGTCACTACCTCCACGTCTTCGTGCCCCATGCCTTGCGTGGGCTCGTCGAGCAGCATCAGCTCGGGGTCCATGGCCAGCGTGGTGGCGATCTCCAGCGCGCGCTTGCGGCCATAGGCCAGCTCGGCGGTCGGCAGGTCGGCGAAGCCTTCCAGGCCGACGGCCTTGAGCAGCGAGACGGAGCGATCGTTGAGCTCGTCCAGCGAGCGCTTGCTTTTGCAGAAGTGATAGGCGGTGCCGAGCTTGCGCTGCAGCGCCACCCGCACGTTCTCCATCACGGTGAGCTGCGGAAATACCGCCGAGATCTGGAAGGACCGGATCACGCCCTTGCGGGCGATCTGGGCAGGACGCTCGCGCGTGATGTCCTCGCCGTTGAACAGGATGGTGCCGGCGCAGGGCGCGTGGAACTTCGTCAGCAGGTTGAAGCACGTGGTCTTGCCGGCGCCATTGGGCCCGATCAGGGCGTGGATGGTGCCGCGGCGCACGCGCAGGTCGACCTTGCTGACGGCGGTGAAACCCTTGAACGCCTTGGTGAGCCCGCGGGTTTCAAGGATGACGTCAGCCTGGCTCATGCATGCTCCGCTTTGCTGTCGTTGTTGTCATTGTTGTCATTGCGTGTTGCTGCATAGTGCGGTTCAGCATTGCGGCTCACTTCTTCACCAGTGCGCATTCGCTGGCGGACAGCGGGCGGAAGGCCGAGTCGCCAGGGATGGTGCCGAGGTACTTGACCAGATCCCACGGGCCCTTCGACTCCGCCGGCGACTTGGCCTGCGCCAGGTACATGTCATGCACCATGCGGCCGTCCACGCGCACCTTGCCGCCGTGCACGAAGTCGTCGTTGACAACGAGGGCGCGCATCTTTTCCGCCACCGCCGGGCCATCCACCGTCCTGGCGGCTTCCACGGACTTCAGGTAGTGCAGCACGCCGGAGTACACGCCGATCTGGCCGTGGGTCGGGTAGGCCTTGTGCTTGGCGTAGAAGCGCTCGACGAACGCCTTCGACCTGGCATCGAGGTCGGTCTTGAACGGGTCCACATAGGTCAGGCCCTGGGCCACGCCGGGGCCCAGGCTCTTCAGGTCGGTGATGAAGGTCGACGGCGTGATCACGGTCTGGCCGCCCTTGATCAGGCCGAATTCACCCGCGGCCTTGACGCCGTTGATCATGTCGTTGCCGGCGTTGGCCAGCACCACCACCTTGGCCTTGGACGCGGAGGCCGCCACGATGGGGCTGCTGAAATCGCTGGCGTTCAGCGGATGCTTGGTGCTGCCGACGTTCTTGCCGCCGCTGGCCTCCACCTCCTTGCGGAAATCCGATTCCAGCGACTGGCCCAGCGCGTAGTCCACGGTGATGTAGTACCAGCTGTTCTTGCCATCGGCGATCAGCCGCTTGACCAGCGGCGCCGACACCGAATACGTATCCCAGCCCCAGTGGAAGCCGGTAGGCGAGCAGTTCTGGTTGGTCAGCGCCATGGCGCCGCCGGTGGAGACGATATTGATCTTCTGCTTTTGTTTGGCGATTTCCTGCACCGCCAGCGCGGTGGAGGAGTTGGGGAAGTCGATCACCATGTCCACGCCATCGGTGTCGAACCAGCGGCGCGCCAGCGACGAAGCGATGTCCGCCTTGTTCTGGTGGTCGCCGGAAAGCACCGTGACCGGCTTGCCGAGTGCTTTGCCGCCGAACTCTTCCACGGCCATCTGCGCGGCGAGCACCGAGCCGCGGCCCGAGAGATCGGCGTAGGAGCCGGACATATCGGTAATCACGCCGACCTTGACGCCGTTGGCATCGGCCAGCGCAGCGGTGCTGCACAGCAGGGCCGTCAGGGCGGTGAGGGCGGGGATAAAGATAGGAACCGGGGAAGTGCGGCGTGCTTTATGCAGAGACTTCATGGGGGCGCTCCAGGCAGGGTGAATGGGGAAACAGGAAACCAGGAATCAAGGCAGTGGCGTCACTTCGCCATGCATCGTTTTGCGTGCCCCGGCTTTGTCCTGGTACAACGCTCAGTATGCTGACTATAAACTGCAGTGTACTGAGCAAATTCCGGGCCAGATGGGAAAGCCGGGCTAGGCGGATCAGGTGTCGAGGTCGCGGCCCCGGGTCTCGGGCACGAACACCATGCCGACGACAAACGCGATGGCGGCGATCGAGACTGGATACCAGAGGCCGAAGTACACATTGCCGCTGGACACGTTCATCGCTGTCACCACGAAGGACAGCATGCCGCCCACCCAGCCCGCACCGAGGTGGAAGGGCAGGGACAGCGAGGTGTAGCGGATGCGCGCGGGGAACAGCTCGACCATGAACGCGGCCAGCGGGCCGTACACCATGGCAAGGAAGAGGATGGGAATCAGCAGCATCAGGAACAGCATCGGGCGGTTGATGGCCGCCGGGTCCGCATGCTCCGGCCAGCCAGCGGCGACCAGCGCCTGCTTGATCAAAGCTTTGTCAAAGCCCTGCAGGGTCGTGTCGCCGATGCGCAGATCGGGCTGTGCGCGGGCCTCGTCCTGCGTGAACTCGTAGCCGACGCCGAGATCCGTCAGGTAGCCCTTGACCTTGTCGCACGCCGACACCGGCTCGGCAAACAAGCGGAAGTGGCAATCGCCGGCGCGCAGCTGCACGGCGTTGCGCTGCTGGAACTGCTCCAGCGCCGGGTTGGCGTAGTGCGTCAGCGCCTTGAAGATGGGCTGGGTGGTCAGCGCCGCCAGCAGGCAGGCGGCCATCATGATGTGCTTGCGGCCGATCCGGTCCGACAGCCAGCCGAAGAACAGGTAGCAGGGCGTGGCGATCACCAGGGCGATGCCGATCAGCAGGTGCACCAGCTCCAGCGGCACGTGCAACGTCTTGTTGACGAAGAACATCGTGTAGAAATGCCCGGTGCCGAAGATGGCGCCGAGCCCGGAAGCCACCACGAACAGCAGCAGCACGTACTTCAGGTTGGCCCAGTTGGTGAAGCTGTCCAGGATGGGCGACCTCGACGTGGCGTTGCCCGCTTTCATGCGGGCGAAGATCGGCGATTCATGCAGCTTGCCGCGGATATAGACCGACACCACCAGCATCAGGAACGAGACCAGGAACGGCAGGCGCCAGCCCCATTCGCGGAACTGCGCCTCGGTGAGAAAGGTCTTGAGCAGGTACACCACCAGCAGTGAAGAGAGCAGGCCGAGCGTGGCGGTGGTCTGCAGCGAGCTGGTGTACAGGCCGCGCTTTGCCACCGGAGAATGCTCGGCGACGTAGGTCACCGCGCCGCCTACTTCGCCGCCCAGGGCCAGGCCCTGCAGCAGGCGCAGCACCACCAGCAGGATGGTCGCGGTGATGCCGATCTGGCCGTAGGTGGGCAACAATCCGACGCCCACCGTGGCGATCCCCATCAGCAGGATCGTCACCAGGAACGTGTACTTGCGGCCGATCTTGTCGCCCAGCCGGCCGAACAGCAAGGCGCCGATGGGACGCACCAGGAAGCCCGCGCCGAAGGTGGCCAGGCTGGCGAGGAAGGCTGTGGTCTCGT
The DNA here is from genome assembly GCF_054589115.1 of Cupriavidus sp. 8B. Lineage (NCBI taxonomy): Bacteria > Pseudomonadati > Pseudomonadota > Betaproteobacteria > Burkholderiales > Burkholderiaceae > Cupriavidus > Cupriavidus sp. 8B. The sequence goes on from NZ_BAAILO010000293.1 coordinate 10,909, forward strand.
TGCCGGGCGGGAAGAACAATGCACCAAAATAGACCGCCAGCGCCGCGTAGATATAAAAGTCGTACCACTCCATCAGCGCCCCGAAAGACGACGCGAGGATCACCTTGCGTTCTTCCCTTGTCATGCCCTGCTTGCGCACGGCGGCACCATCATTGGTCAGGCTGATCGTCATGGTCGTTTCTCTCCGGGGGCAGTCAGCCTGCGCGTGTGTGTGCTCCACACTGTCAGCATGCTGAGTAATTTCAATCAGTGTACTGAGCAGAATTTGTCAGTGTTATGGGGGTTAACCCTTTTGGCGCCGGCTAGACATTCCCCAACCTCGTTGCTATATTAAAAATGCTCAGCATACTGATCAATTAGCCAGCCCCCACCCAAACAGGAGTCGCCACAGCATGACGAGAATTCGGAAGATTGCCCTGGAAGAACACTTCATGGCCCCCGGTTTCCAGGCCTATTCGAAGGGATATCTCCAGCACATCGACGCAGCGGTCATGGCCGATCTCGCCAAGCGCCTGGCTGATTTCGACGACATTCGCATCGGCGAGATGGATCGCGCCGGCATTGATTTCACCATCCTGTCGCAGACCGGCCCGGGTGTGCAGGGCGAGACGGATCGCGCTGCCGCCCTTGGCCGCGCTCGCGAGAACAATGACTTCCTGGCGGCCCAGGTGGCGCGCCATCCCACGCGCTTCGCCGGCTTTGCCGCGCTGCCGATGCATGACCCCGTGACGGCGGCGGACGAGCTGGAGCGCGCGGTCAAGCAGCTCGGCTTCAAGGGCTCGCTGGTCAACGGCCATACGCAGGGCGTGTATTACGACGATCCTGCCTACGACGTCTTCTGGGAACGCATGCAGGCGCTGGACGTGCCCATGTACCTGCATCCGACCGATGCGTTTGTCGCGCCGCACGTGTATGCCGGCCATCCCGAAATCAGCGGCGCGGCCTGGGGCTGGGGCGTGGAGACGGCAAGCCATGCGCTGCGCCTGGTGTTCGGCGGCGTGTTCGACCGCTTCCCCAGGCTCAAGCTCATCCTCGGCCATATGGGGGAGGGCCTGCCGTTCCAGCGCTGGCGTTTCGACAGCCGCTTTGCCGTGTACTCGCATGGCATCAAGCTGGCGAAGAAGCCGTCGGAGTACATCGGCAGCAATATCGTGATCACCACGTCGGGCGTGTGCTCGCCGGCCGCGCTCAACGGCGCCATTGCCGAGATGGGCGCCGAGGCCGTGCTGTTCTCGGTCGACTACCCCTACGAATCCACCGCGATTGCCGCTGATTTTATCGAGCAGGCACCGATGGACGAAGCCACCCGCAGCCTGGTCTGCCATGGCAATGCGGAACGTATTCTCAAGCATTGAATATAGGTACACCGGATTCTGGTGCTGATGGTTTTCTCCCCTCTCCCGCTTGCGGGAGAGGGGCGGGGGAGAGGGCGGGCGGTGGCAATAGCGAAGGCTCTCACTTCGAGCTAGCACCCACCCTCTC
>NZ_BAAILO010000293.1:12506-26042 GCF_054589115.1 Cupriavidus sp. 8B
GGGGAGCAAACCAGCGGTAGGCAAACGCACTCAAGTCCGACAAACCTGAATATCCACTTCCGACATTACGGAGCGCCCCGTGCAAAAAACTTTCCGGATCGGCCAGATCGTGCCGAGTTCCAACACCACGATGGAAACCGAAATCCCCGCGATGCTGCTCGCGCGCCAGCAGGTGCGGCCCGAGCGGTTCACCTTCCACTCCAGCCGCATGCGCATGAAGAAGGTGGTCAAGGAAGAGCTCGCCGCGATGGACGCCGAGTCCGACCGCTGCGCACTCGAGCTGAGCGACGCCCGCGTCGACGTGCTTGGCTACGCCTGCCTGGTGGCCATCATGGCAATGGGCCACGGTTATCACCGCGTCTCGGAAAAGCGCCTGCAGGCCCATACCGCGGCGAACGGCGCTGACGCGCCGGTGGTCACCAGCGCCGGCGCGCTGATCGACGCGCTCAAGGTGATCGGCGCCAAGCGCATCGCGGTGGTCGCGCCATATATGAAGCCGCTGACCGAGCTGGTGGTGGACTACATCCGCAACGAAGGCTACGAGGTGGTGGACTGGCGCGCACTGGAAATCCCGGACAACCTCGAAGTCGGCCGCCATGACCCTGCAAAGTTGCCTGGTATCGTCGCGCAGATGAACACCAAGGACGTGGACGCCATCGTGCTGTCGGCGTGCGTGCAAATGCCGTCGCTGCCGGCGGTAGCCAAGGTGGAAGCCATGACCGGCAAGCCAGTCATCACCGCCGCCATCGCCACCACCTACGCCATCCTCAAGCAGCTCGACCTGGAACCCATAGTGCCGGGCGCAGGCGCCTTGCTCTCGGGGGCTTACTAAAATGCGTACCTTTGTTTGCGGCGGTAACGTCCACGCCAACGGCATCCGCCAGCACTATCTCCGCTATGGCGGCCACACCGGCGCGCGCGTGACGCGCGATCCGGTGATCGTGGTGCCGGGCATCACCAGCCCGGCCATCACCTGGGGCTTCGTCGGCGAGCGCCTGGGCGAGCAGTTCGACACCTATGTGCTGGATGTGCGCGGCCGTGGCTTGTCGTCCGCGTCGGACACGCTCGACTACAGCCTGGACGCCCAGGCCGCCGATGTGGTGGCCTTCGCCCAAGCCATGAACCTGCCGAGCTACAGCGTGGTCGGCCATTCGATGGGCGCGCGCATCGGCATCCGCGCCGCGCGTAGCCGGCCCGCCGGGCTGGCGCGGCTGGTCATGGTGGATCCGCCGGTATCCGGCCCGGGCCGGCGCGATTATCCGGCACAGCTCGCGTGGTACGTGGACTCCATGGCGGTGGCGCGCCACGGCGTGGATATCGAAACCATGCGGCGCTTCTGCCCTACCTGGACCGACGAGCAACTGGCGCTGCGCGCCGAATGGCTGCACACCTGCGACGAGCGCGCCGTGCTGGCCAGCTTCCAGGGCTTCCATACTGACGACGTGCATGCCGACATGCCAGGCCTTGGCGTGCCTGCCTTGCTGATGGTGGCCGGCCGTGGCGATGTGGTCCGCCCCGAGGATATCGAAGAGGTCCGCGGGCTGTTGCCGCAGCTCCAGGTCAGCCACGTGCCGGGCGCCGGCCACATGATCCCCTGGGACGACGAGGCCGGCTTCTACCGCGCGCTGGGCGATTTCCTCGGCGCCGAAGTTGTCCCGCAGCAAAGGGCCGCGGCCTGAGTTACCGATCACAGGAGAGAACATGCCAGTCAGCGAGCACGCCTTGATCCAGGCCTGGAAACAGGTCCTAACGCTGTCCCGGCTCGCGCCAGGGCAGACCGTCACCATCCTGACCAGCGCCGCCACGCATCCGCAGACGCTGTCGTGCGCGCTGGTTGCCACGCAGGCTATGGGCGCCATCGTCAATCGGCTGGACCTGCCGCCCGTCAACGCGGACAAGGCCCTGAGCCGCGACCCGCTGGCCTACCTCGGCACCACGGCGCTCACCGGCAACCGCGCGGCTATTGCCGCGCTCAAGGAGAGCGACCTGGTGCTGGACCTGATGACGCTGCTGTTCTCGCCCGAGCAGCACGACATCCTGAAGACCGGCACCAAGATCCTGCTGGCCGTGGAGCCGCCGGAAGTGCTGGTGCGCATGGTGCCCACCGAAGCCGACCGCGAGCGCGTGAGCGCTGCCAACGCGCGCTTGTCGGGGGCCAAGGAGATGCATGTGGTATCGGACGCGGGCACCGACCTGCGCTGCCCGCTCGGCGAGTTCCCCGCCATCAGCGAGTACGGATTCGTCGACGAGCCGGGGCGCTGGGACCACTGGCCCAGCGGCTTCGTGCTGACGTGGCCGAACGAGCGTGGCGCGAGCGGCCGCATCGTGCTTGACCGTGGCGACATCCTGCTGCCGCAGAAGGGCTACGTGGCGGACCGTGTTGAGCTGACGGTGGAGGGCGGCTTTGCCACGCGGATCGAAGGCGGCCTGGATGCCGAACTGCTGAACGACTACATGGCGTCGTTCAACGATCCCGAGGCGTATGCCATCTCGCATATCGGCTGGGGCCTGCAGCCGCGCGCGCGCTGGTCCACGCTGGGGCTGTACGACAGGGAGGCGTCCATCGGCATGGATGCCCGCGCCTACGAGGGCAATTTCCTGTTTTCGCTTGGCCCCAACAACGAGGCAGGGGGCAGCCGCACCACCGCCTGCCACATCGATATCCCGCTGCGCAACTGCACGGTGCGCCTGGACGGCGAGGACGTGGTCAGGCAAGGCAAGGTACTGGACGGATGGAACCGCAAATGACCGCTTCGACAACACCGCATTCTGAACTCCCGACTTATGCACGCCAGGGTTTCGGCACGCAACTGCCGCTGCAAGGCCCGGTGGGCCTGCTGATCGTCGACTTCGTCAACGGCTTCGCCGATCCGGCGATGTTCGGCGGCGGCAATATCGCCGAGGCTATCGCCAACACGGTGCCGCTGCTGGCGGCTGCGCGCGAGCAGGGCTGGCCTGTGGCGCACAGCCGCATCGTGTTTGCCGACGACGACGCTGACCACAACATCTTCACGCTGAAGGTGCCCGGCATGCTGACGCTGAAGGAGCACGGGCCGGCCAGCGCCATCGTTGCGCAGCTGGCCCCGCGCGAGGGCGAACTGGTGGTGCGCAAGACCGTGCCGTCCGCCTTCTTCGGCACGTCGCTGGCGGCGTGGCTGACACAGCGCGGCGTGCGCACACTGGTGGTGGCCGGCGCGGTGACCAGCGGCTGCGTGCGGGCCAGTGTGGTGGATGCGATGTCGCACGGCTTGCGCCCGCTGGTGGTGTCGGACTGCGTGGGCGACCGCGCGCTCCAGCCGCACGCGGCCAACCTGTTCGACATGGAGCAGAAGTACGCGGCCGTGATGCCGCGCGAGCAGGCGCTGGCGGTATTGGCCAGGCTCTGAGCGGCGTCCAGGACGCACCATGCGCGAGCATGGGCGCAAGCCCCAATTGACGGCCGCCGCGCGTTTCGCCAATGTGTCGATAAGCTCAGTGCACTGAATATATGCCGCCGGATGCGCGATAGAAAGGTGCACGGAACTTGCTTGCTGACCTGCCGGTTGCCGGGCGATACGCAACCCACGAACCCACAAAGCAGTCACGGACGGCGGCAAGCCCGGACTGGAGGAATGTATGGACAATGACCACATCGAGAAGGAAGGCGGGCAGGGCGTAGGCGCCCGCGTGGCGCGCAAGGAGGACGCGCGCCATCTGCATGGCAAGGGCCGCTTTGTCGCCGACATCGCCATGCCGGGCTTGCAGGAGGTTGCGTTCCTGCGCAGTCCCATGGCGCACGCGCGGCTGCTGGCGCTGCACAAGCCGCAAGGGCTGGAGCACGTGGTGATCGGGCGCGAGGACATGCATGGCGCGCTCGACATCAAAGCCGACTCGGCCTTTCCGTCCTACCAGCCGTCGGCGCAGCCGCCGCTGGCCGCCGGCAAGGTCCGCTTTGTCGGCGAGCCCATCGCCATGGCCTTCGCGCCGACCCGCGCGCAAGCCGAGGACATTGCCGAGCGCATCGTCGCGGAACTCGATGAACTGCCGCCCCTGACCGACGTCGATGGCGCGCGGCAGGCCAGCGCCACCACGCGGGTGCACGAGCACTGGAAGGACAACCACTTCCTCACGCTCACCGCGGACAAGAATTTCGACACGCTCAGCAAGACCGCCTCTGTGGTAGTCAGCCGCAAGATCGACCTGGCGCGCCAGTGCATGGTGCCGATGGAAGGCAAGGCCGTGCTGGCCTACTGGGACCACCAGTTCGACCAGCTGACCGTCTACAGCGCCACCCAGGTGCCGCACATGATCCGCACGGTGCTCAGCCATTGCCTGGGCCTGGAGCAGGAAAAAGTCCGCGTGATCTCGCCCGACGTGGGCGGCGCCTTTGGTTACAAGTGCGTGCTGCAGCAAGAGGAGCTGTGCATCGCCTGGCTCGCCATGACGTATCGCACGCCATTCCGCTTTATCGAAGACCGGCGCGAGCACCTGACCGCGGGCGCCAACTCACGCGAGCACCACTACGAGGTCACGGCCTATGCCGACGCGCGCGGACGCCTGCTGGCGCTGGATGCCAAGATCGCCATCGATGGCGGCGCCTATTCGGTGTGGCCCTTCACCATTGGCCTCGAACCCGGCCAGGCAACAGGCAACCTGCCGGGGCCGTACGCCTTCGACGGGTACCGCTGTATCACGGAATGCGTGGCCACCAACAAGCCCGGCTTCGTGCCATACCGCGGCGTGGCGCGCACCGGCGTGTGCTTCGCCATGGAACTACTGATGGATGCACTGGCGCGCGAGGTCAAGCGCGAGCCGTGGGAGATCCGCTGCGAGAACCTGGTGCAGCCGGAATCCATGCCTTACGTCAACGTCACCAACAAGCACTTCGATGGCGGCGACTACCCGGCCAGCGTGCGCAAGGCCGCGCAGATGATCGGGCTGGCGCGCATCCGCGAGCGCCAGCGTGAAAGGCAGAACAATGCCTCGGCAGGCTCGTGCTATCTCGGCGTGGGCTTCGGCACCTACACCGAGCAATCGGCGCACGGCACCTCGGTGTTCGCCGCCTGGGGCACGCCGGTGATCCCCGGCTTCGATTCCGCCACCGTGCGCATCACGCCGGACGGCGGGCTGGAAGTCCGCGTCGGCGTGCACTCGCATGGTCAGGGCATGGAAACCACCTTTGCCCAGATCGCGCACGAGATCCTTGGCATCGATGTGTCGCGCGTGAAGGTCGTGCATGGGGACACCGGCGTGACGCCATTCTCCACCGGCACCTACGCCTCGCGCTCGCTGGTGATGTCGGGCGGCGCGGTGTCGCGCGCCTGCAAGGCGCTGGTGCCGCGGCTGCTGAAGATCGGCGCGCATATTCTGCAACGCCCCGAGGGGGAGGCAGCGCTTGCCGGCGGGTCGGTCAAGGCCGGCGACGCCGCTGTGCCGATCAGCGCGATCGCCAACGCCTGGTACATCAATCCGCAGCGGCTGCCTGCCGATGTGGATCCAACCGGGCTGGAAACCACCATGGGCTACAAGCCCAATGTCGACACCGGCAGCTTCACGTACTCCACCCACGCCGCGCTGGTGGAGGTGGACACCGATTCCGGCCACGTCGAAATCCTCGACTACGTGGTGGTGGAAGACTGCGGCACCATGGTCAATCCCATGGTGGTGGAAGGGCAGACCTACGGCGGCGTGGCGCAAGGCATCGGCACGGCCATGTTCGAGGAGATGCGCTACGACGGCAACGGCCAGCCGCTGGCCTCCACGCTGGCCGACTACATGCTGCCCGGCCCCACCGAGATCCCCTCGATCCGCATCCACCATTTCGAGACGCCGTCGCCGCACACGGAGTTCGGCGCCAAGGGCATGGGCGAAGGCGGCGCCATCGCGCCGCCGGCCGCCATCTTCAATGCGGTCAACGATGCGCTGGGGCAGTTCGGCGTGGAGTTGCTGGAGACGCCGCTCACGCCGCGCAAGGTGCTCGAAGCGCTGGCCCGCGCCGAGCAAGCGCAGAAGCCGCAAGCCACGCCAACCAGAGAGGCGGCCTGAACCATCATGAAAGCAGCTGCATTTACCTATCACGCGGCCCCCACGCTGGCCGCTACCTGCGCCGAGCTGGCGGATCGCACCGACAACGCCAAGGTCATGGGCGGCGGACAGTCCATGGGCCCGATGCTTAACCTGCGCCTGACGCGCCCCGGTGCCATATACGATCTGTCGAAACTGGCCGAGTTGCGGACCGTCACCGCGCAGCAGGAGCGCGTGCGCATCGGCGCGGCAGTCACTCATGCGCAGATCGAGGACGGCGAATTCCCGGAGCTGCGCGGCGGCATGCTGCAATCCGTGGCGAGCGGCATCGCCTACCGCGCCATCCGCAATCGCGGCACCATCGGCGGCAGCCTGGCGCATGCCGATCCCGCAGCGGACTGGGTGGTGGTGCTGACCGCCGTCGGCGCCGAGATCGAACTCGCATCGAAAGCCGGCACGCGCATCGTGCCCATGACGCAATTCATGCTGGGTGCTTACACCACAGCGCTCACCGAAGGCGAGTTGATCGCGGCGGTGCATGTGCCGCCCCAGCCCGACGCCGCACGCTGGGGCTACCACAAGCTGTGCCGCAAGACCGGCGAGTTCGCCGAGGCGAGTTGCGCTGCCTACTTCGATCCGTCCACGCGCTTCGCCCGCATCGCGCTGGGCGCGCTCGACGGCGCACCGGCGCTGCTGCGCGGCCTCGCCAACGACATTGCCGTGCAAGGGCCCGCCGCGCTCACGCCGCAGGCCGTGCTGTCCGCCGTGACCGAGGCCACGCCCGGCAAGGATGCGATCGACCGCAAGCTCTACTGCGCCGCCGCCACTCGCTGCATCCAACAACTTTTTAACTGAGGGCCGCAGTGGAAACCATCGCACTAACGATCAATGGCCGCGCCGCTGCCGGCGCCTGCGCGCACCGCACCCACCTGGGCGACTTCCTGCGCGACGCACAGGGCCTGACCGGCACCCACCTGGGCTGCGAGCACGGGGTTTGCGGGGCCTGCACCGTGCTGGTCGACGACAAGCCCGTGCGCTCCTGCATCACCTTTGCCAGCGCCTGCGCGGGCAGCAAGGTGGTGACCATCGAAGGCTATAACGACGACCCCGTGATGCGCGACCTGCGCGCCGCGTTCAACCGGCACCACGCGCTGCAGTGCGGCTACTGCACGCCCGGCATGCTGGCCACCGCCCGCGACATCGTGCTGCGGCTGCCGGATGCCGACGAGGCCATGATCCGCCATGAGCTCTCCGGCAACCTCTGCCGCTGCACGGGCTATATGGGCATCGTGGCCGCGATCAGCTCGGTGCTGGCGCAGCGCAAGCCGCAAGCTGCGGGCAGCGCGGTGCAAGCCGTAGCAGCCGGCGTGAAACGCGAGTTCGTCTGCTTCACACCCGCAGCCGACAGCACCGGCCAGGCACAAGCCGCACCTGCCGCCAAGGAAGAAGCCGAGCGCAGCGCCGACAAGAAAGGCTGGTCGCGCATCGACGGCGGCTTCAAGGTGCCGTTCCCGGTCGACGACGTGTGGCGCTTCATGGCGGACCTGCCGGCGGTGGCAAGCTGCTTGCCGGGCGCGGCGCTGACCGAGCAGGACGGCGACCGCGTCAAGGGGCACGTGGCGATCAAGTTCGGCCCGATGGCCGCGCGCTTCAACGGCGCGGCGCGGCTGGAGCGAGACGATGCGAACCGGCGCGGTGTGCTGAAGGGCGCGGGGCAGGATTCGCTGAGCAACTCCAAGGCCGCGGGCGATATCACCTATGTGCTGCAAGCGATATCGGCGGGCGAGACGGAAGTGCTGATCGACCTGCAGTATTCCCTGCAAGGCCCGCTCGCGCAGTTCTCCCGCTCGGGGCTGGTGCGCGATTTTGTCCGGCGCATGATGGCGGATTTCGGCAAGAACGTCACCCGCAAGATGGATCCGTCGCTGTCGGATAGCGAGCGCAGCCAGGTCACGGAGATGAATCCGGTAGCGATGATGCTGGGGGTGATGTGGGAGAGGGTGAAGCGGGTGTTCGGGGTGGCCCGCTGACGCGGGGGTTGCGTTTGTGGACGGGGTTTTATTGCTTCTAGCTGCTGATGCAGAATAGCGTGAGTGGGCGATGTTTTAGCGCTTCTAGCTGCTGTCGCGGCTGTACGGTGTTGGCCGTTTTAGAACGTGTGAGATGTCACTTTTCTTTACTCGTAAAGAAAAGTAACCAAAAGAAAGCGATCCTTGCAGGAGGCTGGCTTATTGGGGTTACGCAGCCCGGTGGTTTCGTCGTCAGGCCCCGGGTTTTAATTGACTCGTGCCGTTACCGGTTTGAATGGCCACGATCCTTTTAATGACGCTGGTTTCGTGGTGAGGCATCCGGTAGCAGCATCCCTGCCTATTCACCCATCTGCCGGTACCGGTGTAAAGCGCCACGATATATCACGCCGTGATGGTTTCGTGGTGGGGTGGGCGCGGTGAAATAATTCTTGGGCCTATCAATCCGGTGCCACCGCGCCCACGACGAAAACGGGACGCTTGCAACTTCGTGGCCGCCCGCGCCGCGAGCGACAGACGGCTTGAAGCAAGTTGTGACAGCTACCGGGGGGACCACCACGAATCTCTGGGCACTGGCAGGGTCGTGGTGATCTAAACTGGTAACGGCACGAGTCCCTTAGCACCCAGGGCCGTACGACGAAACCATTGGGATTCCCAATGACGCCACGCCAGCCTCCTGCAAGGATCGCTTTCTTTTGGTTACTTTTCTTTACGAGCCGCGAGTAAAGAAAAGTGACATCTCACACGTTCCAAAACGGCCAACACCGTACAGCCGCGACAGCAGCTAGAAGCGCTAAAACACTGCCCCACTCACGCTATTCTGCATCAGCAGCTAGAAGCGCTAAAACATCGCCCACTCACGCCATTCTGCATCAGCAGCTAGAAGCATCAAAACCCCACCCACAAGAGACCCCCCCGCGTCAGCGGGCTACAAGCAATACACATCGCACACTCCCCCCGACCTACAGTTCCTGCTTCAGGCTCAACAGACTTTGCGTACGAATCAGCGGAACGGGACACTGAAGCATCAAAACTCCGAACTCCCAGCTCTCCCCTACATCCTCGACGTAGCCAGCCGCGCGGCCAGCCCCAGGAACACCACCCCCGCAAACCAGTTCAGCGCCCGCTGCGCCCGTGCCGAGCGCAGCAGCAGGGCGCCGAACATGGCCGAGCAGTAGGCGATGACGGAAAAGACAAGCAGGGTGGCGATGATGAAGACCACGCCCAGCACCATGATCTGCAGCGCGATATGCCCACGATCCGGCGCGACGAACTGCGGCAGGAACGCGAGGAAGAAGATCACCACCTTGGGGTTGGTCAGGTTCATCACCACGCCGCGCCGGTACATGTGCCCCACGCCAGGCTTGTCGCCGCTGCCTTGGTTCATCGCGCCCACCGGGGCGCGGAATGCCTGCCACGCAAGATAGCCCAGGTACAGCGCGCCAGCGATCTTGAGCACCATGAACGCGACCTTGGACGCGGCGAACAGCGCGGCCAGGCCAAAGGCGACCGCGGTGGTGTGCACCAGCAGCCCGGTACACAGGCCAAGCACCACGACCATGCCCGCGCGCGGCCCCCGCATGGCGGATTGCAGCAGCACAAAGACATTGTCCGGGCCCGGCGTCAGTCCAAGCACCACGGCGATGCCGAAAAATGGCAACAGTGTCTCGATCGGGGGCATGCGCTTGACTCCTTTGTTGTTGCGGATACTGCGTTGTCGGGTTAGGCCCGGTATCGATATTGGGCAAGAGGCGTGGCCGGATCATCGGGAACGCCATCCGAATAGTGCCAGCCCGACAGCGTCTTGTGCCAGCGTGACGCGGCGTGACGCTTTGGGCAGGTCTCTTCAAGGGTGCCAGGTCGCCGGACTGCCCGAAGCCGCCGCCGGCGCCGGCCGATGGCTTCCCGCCATCGCATACGAGAGCTGGTTGGCTGCATCCATGACGGTCTGCGCCAGCGCGAGCAGCCTTTCCTCGCTCAGGCGCGAGGAAGGCCCGGAGATGCACGCCGACCCGAGCAGCTTCCAATGCAGGCCAAACACCGGTGCCGAAACGCTGGAGACTTCGGGCTCGCGCTCGCCCATCGACAGGTGATATCCCCGTCGCCGGATCGATTCATAGGGCTCGCCGGGCTCCCCTGAGAACGCCAGGATGACCCGCCCCGGCGCGCCGCTGTCCAGCGGCAGCGCCGAGCCGATGCGCACATGGTGCCGGATGGCCTGCGGCCCCTCCACGCGCACCAGGCACATGCGCTGCTGGCCCTCGCGCACGTAGAACGATGCGCTTTCCCCCGTCTTGATCGTCAGCTCCCGCAGCACGGGTTCCACCACTTCGTGCACGTTGAAGGTGGCCTGGTAGCACGCGCCCAGCCAGCCGGCGGCACGTCCGAGCCGCCAGCTGCCGTCCTCCTTCTGCACCAGGTAGTCGTCGGTCGCCAACGTGCGCGCGAGGCGCAGCACGGTCGTCTTGTGGAAGCCGGTCCGGCGGCTGAGTTCGGCCAGAGTGAGCTGCGCGTCGCTTACGCCGAAGGCTTCCAGGACGCGCAGCGCCCGCCGTACCGCAATGACGCCGCCGCCGCCGGCGTCGTCGCCCGCGTCACCGGCAGTGGGGGAGTTGGATGAGTCCATGCTGTGGAATGAGTTGCGTACAGTGAAACCGTATTGTACTGAGTGCAACGACCATCCAGAATCCGTTCCAACAAATAAAGAGATCTGGAGACAAAGCAATGAACCTGCTGCGCCGCGGCCTGACCACCGCCATCTTTTGCGCCCTGGCCCTTCCGGCCCTGGCCCAGACCTATCCCGCCAAGCCCATCCGCGTGATCGTGCCGTTCCCGGCCGGCGGCGGCACGGACATCATTGCCCGCGAGGTCACCAACAAGGTGGCGATGGCCCAGGGCTGGCGCTTTGTGGTGGACAACAAGCCGGGTTCCGGCGGCAACCTCGGCGTGGATGCCGCGGCCAAGGCCAGCGGCGACGGCTACACCATTGTGCTGGGCCAGACCAGCAACCTGGCCATCAACCCCACGCTCTACCGCAAGCTGCCCTACGACGTGGCGAAGGACCTCACACCGGTGGGGCTGGTGGCCAGCGCGCCGCTGGTGCTGGTGACCAACGTGGATTCGCCCTACAAGACGCTGGCCGATGTGGTGGCTGCCAGCAAGGCCAATCCGGGCACGATCAACGTGGCCTCGCCGGGCAACGGCACCGTGGCGCACCTGACCAGCGAGCTGTTCCAGAAGACGGCCGGCATCAAGCTCACCCACGTGCCGTACAAGGGCGCGGCCCAGGCCGTCAATGACCTGATCGGCGGGCAGGTGCAGTTGTACCTGTCGTCGGTGCCGACGCTGATCGGCCATATCCGCAACGGCAAGATGCGCGCGCTGGCCGTCACCTCGGCCAAGCGCATGGACGACCTGCCCAACGTCCCCACCATCGCCGAGTCCGGCTACAGCGGGTTTGAGGCCGTGACGTGGTTCGGCTTCGTGGCGCCCGCCGCCACGCCCAAGGACATCGTGGCGCGCCTGAACGCCGAATTCAACAAGGCGCTGCAGGTGCCCGACCTGAAGAAGAAGCTGAGCGACCAGGGCGCCGATGTGCTGGGCGGCACCCCCGAGCAGTTCGGCGCCCTGATGAAGAAAGACACCGTGCGCTGGTCGGCCGCCGTCAAGGCATCCGGCGCGCAGGTCGACTGATCCTCCCCTAATCCCCGAATCCCAAGGAGCCATGCCATGAGCCTGCCCGACATCATCAGATCCTTCGACCGCGTGCCCGCAGACATCGTCGCCCAGGCCGCTAGATTCCAGCCGGCGATCTTGGCCGACGTGGCCGGCCGCCGCGGCGCGTTGCACGGCCGCATCAGGGCGCTGCGCCCGCACATGAAGTTGTCCGGCACCGCTTTCACCGTGGAAGTGCGCCCCGGCGACAACCTGATGATCCACGCCGCGATGGCGCTGGCGCAGCCCGGCGACGTGCTGGTGATCGACGGCAAGGGCGACCAGAGCAGCGCGCTCATGGGCACCATCATGATGAATGCATGCCGCCAGCGGGGCATCGCCGGCGTGGTGATCGACGGCGCCGTGCGCGACAGCCTGGAGATCGACGAAATGGATTATCCGGTGTTCTCGGTGGGCACCAACCCCAACGGCCCAACCAAGGAAGTCGCCGGGCGCATCGGCCACCCGGTCTCGGTTGGCGGCGTGACAGTCAACCCCGGCGACTTCATCTGCGGCGACGCCGATGGCCTGGTGGTGGTCGAGCGTGAAAAAATCGCCTCGCTGCTGCCGCTCGCCGAGCACAAGGAAGCCGCCGAAGCCCGCCGCATCGCGCAGATCAAGGAAGGCAAGACCAACGCCCCGTGGCTGCTTGCCTCGCTCGTCACCGCCGGCGTGCTGAAAGAGGGAGAGACGCTGTGAGCAGCAAGCCAGCCATCCTCGTCACCGCGGCCGATCTCGCGCCACAAGCCGAGGCATTGCTCGGCGGCTACGACATCGTCTACGCCGGCAAGACGCCCCAGGCCGCCGACCTGGTGGCGCTGGCGCAGCGCCACAACCCGGTCGGCATCATCGTGCGCTACGGCGCTGTCACCCCGGAAATCATGGATGCGGCGCCGGCACTGAAGGTCATCTCCAAGCACGGCAGCGGCACTGACACCATCGACAAGCCGGCCGCCGCCGCGCGCGGCATCGAGGTAACGGCCGCCGTGGGCGCCAACGCCGCGGCGGTCGCGGAGCAGGCCATGGCCCTGCTGCTGGGCTGCGCCAAATCCGTTGTGCAGCTCAATGCGCGCATGCATGCCGGCCACTGGGACAAGGCCACGCACAAGAGCTTCGAGCTGGCCGGCAACACCATCGGCCTGATCGGCCTCGGCGCCATCGGCCGGCGCTTTGCCCGGATGTGCGATGCCATGGGCATGCGCGTGATCGGCTTCGATCCGTTCGCTGGCGATCTGCCGGGCTATATCGAGCCCGTGGACCTGGAAACGATCTGGCAGGAGGCAGACGCGATCTCGCTGCACTGCCCGCTGACCAGCGAGAGCAAGGCGATGATCAATGCGCAAACGCTGGCACGCTGCAAGCCGGGCGTGATCCTGGTCAACACCGCGCGTGGCGGGCTGATCGACGAACCGGCGCTGCTGGCCGCCGTGCAATCCGGGCAGGTGGCCATGGCGGGGCTGGACAGCTTCGCCGTCGAGCCGATGACGGTGCCGCATATCTTCCACCGCCAGCCCGGCTTTCTGCTCAGCCCCCACATCGGTGGCGTGACCAGCGCCGCCTACGTGAACATGGGCGTGGCCGCGGCGCAGAATACGCTCAGCGTGCTGGCGCGCAGACCGGCGGCATTGAACGGAGCCGACGGATAGGCCAACACCGCGCGCCATGACGACGGCTGTTTCTCCCTCTCCCCTCAGGGGGAGAGGGCCGGGGAGAGGGGTGGCTTGGCTAGGAGCCACTTGAAGCGAAGCCCTGGGTTTTGTCCAGCATGATGGCGTAACGAGCGCCGGGGCGG
>NZ_BAAILO010000293.1:26140-58928 GCF_054589115.1 Cupriavidus sp. 8B
CACAAGTGGGAGAGGGGAGCAGACCGGCGGCATTGAACGGAGCCGACGGATAGGCCAAAGTCGCGCTATAACGACGGCTGTCGCTCCCGATTTCCCAAAAGTACAAAGCAGGAGACAACCATGCAAGCCAAATCGAACCGCGTCGCGGCACTGCGCCGCTGCGCGCTGGGCGCGATCGCCTTCATCGCCCTATCCGCCCACGCGCAAACCTGGCCCGACAAGCCCGTCAGGATCGTAGTCCCTTACCCTCCAGGCGGCGCCGTAGACGCCGTCACCCGCAAAATGGCCCAACGCCTGACCCAGCAGACTGGCCAGAGCTTCGTCGTCGAGAACAAGGCCGGCGCCACCGGCACCATCGGCACCACGCAAGTCGCCCGCGCCCCAGCCGACGGCTACACGCTGCTCGCCAACGACACCACGTACTCGCTGCTGCCGCACATCTTCAAGAAGCTGCCGTTCGACTACGCCAGCGATTTGCAGCCAGTGGCCGCCTTCGTGTTCGCGCCGATGGCCGTGGCGGTCAAGGCCGACGCCAGATACAGGACCATGAGCGACCTGATCGCCGCCGCGCGCGCGGGCGACGGCAAGGTGAGCTATGGCTCCGGCGGTGCCGGCACCACGCCGCATTTCGCCAGCGAGGCCCTGGGCGTGGCCACCAACGCGCACTTCATGCACGTGCCGTTCAAGGGCGCGGGCGAGGCCACGCTGGCGCTGCTCGGCGGCACGGTGGACTACCAGATCGCTTCAACCCCAGGCGTCATCGGGCAGGTCAAGGGCGGGAGCCTGCGCCTGCTGGCGGTGAGCGGCGACAAGCGCCTTGCCGCGCTACCCGATGTGCCGACCTTTGCCGAGGCCGGGGTCAAGGGCTATGGTGTAGTCAACTTCACCGGACTGTGGGCGCCCAAGGGCACGCCGCCGAAGGTGCTGGAGCGGCTGCAAAAGGAAGTGGCCGCTGCCATGGCCTCCCCGGACATGAAGACTTTTGCCGAAGGCATTGGCGCGGATCCCGGCTATTGGAATGCCAGCGCATTCTCCAGGCAGCTTGCCGAGCGCACGGCCTTCTGGGGCAAGGTGGCGGCCAACACCGCGTTTGAAAAGCAATGACATGACGCTACGACTGATATCAATCCGGCGTTGCATCCCGGCATGCGGCCTGCTACTGGCCGTGGGCGCCCTGGCATTGCCATCCGGGGTTGGCGCGCAGGCATGGCCGGCCAGGCCGCTGCGGCTGGTGGTCGGTTTTTCCGCCGGTGGCCCGACCGATCTGGTGGCGCGCGGTTTCGCCGCGCAGGCGGGCAAAGGGCTGGGGCAGCCGATGGTGGTGGACAACAAGCCCGGGGCCAACACCATCATCGCAGCGGAAGCCGTAGCCAATGCCACGGACGGCCACACGCTGCTGATGGCGGCCACCAACCATGCCATGATCCCGGCGCTCTACAGCGCCCGCGTCAAGTTCGACGCGATCAACTCCTTCAAGCCAGTCTGCCTGGTCGCCGCCGCGCCAACGGTGCTGGTGGTCGGGCCTTCGCTGCAGGTCAGGACGTTGGGCGAGTTCATGCAGAAGGCCAGGGCAAAGCCGTTTTCGGTCACCTATGGCACCCCTGGCGTCGGCAGCTCGGTGCACTTCGCCAGCGAGCTATTTGCGCGCGAATCAGGCATACGGATGACCGGCGTCCCATACAAGGGGGTGGCGCAGGTGGTCAACGACCTGATGGCGGGGCAGGTCGATGCTTCGTTCGCGTCGCTAGGCTCCGTCTTGCCGCAGATCAAGGCGGGCAAGCTCACGGCATTGGCGATCGCCAGTCCCACACGCTCCGCGCAGCTGCCGGAGGTGCCCACCTTCGAGCAGGCCGGCGTGAAGGGCTATGCCGCCGACGCATGGTACGGCGTCCTGGCGCCGGCAAGCATGCCGGACGCACACGTGCGCATGCTGGAGCGCGAGGTCCAAGCCTATCTGGCCGCGCCCGGCACGACGGATAAGCTGCGCGCACTCGGGCTGGAACCCAAGGCACTGTGCGGCGAGGGATTCGCCCGCCAGATCCGCCGTGAAGTCGCCACCTATAGCCAGATCGCCCAGGAGCTTGGGCTGAAAGCCGATTGAATTCGCCACAACCTCATCGCGCACCGCGCCATTGACATGTTCCTGCTAAGTGCCCCGGAAGTCCGTGAGCTGGACCTTTTTACCCACATGCCGGCGAAATACCGCCAGCCCAGGCGCACGGCCTGGGCCGACGCCAACCAGGGCGGGCGCGAGATCGATGCCTTCCTGGAGGGGCCGGTGTTCGACGGCGCCGGCAATCTCTATGTCACTGACATCCCCTACGGCCGTGTCTTTCGCATCGATCCCCAGGGCGACTGGGAACTGGCGGCGCAGTGGGATGGCGAGCCCAATGGCATGAAGTTCCTCAACGCGCACGAGCTGCTGGTAACGGACTACCGCAATGGCCTGATGCGCGTCGACGTGCGCAGCGGCAGCGCCACGCCCTACCTGGATCGCCGCAATACCGAGAGCTTCAAGGGAGTCAACGACCTCACCATCGATACGCAAGGGAACATCTACTTCACCGACCAGGGGCAGACCGGCCTGCACGATCCCACGGGCCGCGTCTATCGCCTGAGCGCCGCTGGCCGGCTGGAGCTGCTGCTGTCCAATGTGCCCAGCCCCAACGGCATCGTGCTGTCCCCCGATGAGAAATTCCTGTTCGTGGCCGTGACCCGTGGCAACTGCGTCTGGCGCATGCCGATCCTTGCTGATGGTGGCGTATCCAAGACGGGGCAGTTCTTTACGTCGTATGGCCCGAGTGGCCCGGACGGGCTGGCCATGGATGCCTCCGGCCGGTTGCTGGTGGCCAACCCTGGGCTTGGCTACGTCTGGGTGCTGAACCACCGCGCCGAGCCGGTGCAGGTGCTGCGCGGCCCCGCAGGGCATTCGCTGACCAATCTCGCCTTCGGCGGCGCGGCCGGCAAGACGCTGTTCGTGACGGACTCCACGGCGGGCGAGATCCTGCGTATCGAGATGGATGTGGCGGGCCTGCCGGTCGGCCCACGCAGGAACGCGACGGGAGACGAGGCATGACGCGACGCTGGAAGCACAGCCCGGAGGGTAGCCACTGGGGCGAGTTCGGAGAGGATGACCAGCGCGGCCGGATGAACCTGGTGGACAAGGCCAAGGTGCTGCAAGGCATCGCCGAAGTGAAGGAAGGAATGACGTTTTGTCTGTCCCTGCCGCTGGACCTGCCGGGCGGCTCGGCGATGAATCCGCGCCGGCAGCCGCCGCGCCGCTTCTCCGTCCTGCGTGACGGCAAGAGCGCAGGGCAGCAGGGCTTTTGCTGGTCGTACGCGTCCGAGGACCCGGATATCACCGACGTGGTCAATGATGACGTGGTGCTCATGAGTTTGCAGTATTCCACGCAGTGGGACAGCCTCGCGCACGTTGGCGGCCACTTCGATGCCGATGGCGACGGCGTGCCGGAGGCGGTCTTCTACAACGGCTTCAAGGCAGGAGAGCACATCCGGCCCGGACATGAAGTCAGCGGCACCGAGCCCTGGGCGCGCTACCAGGATCCGGTGGCGCAAGCGCTCAGCATCGCCGTGCTGGCGGAGCACGGGGCGCAAGGCCGCGGCGTGATGCTGGACCTCGAACACCATGTCGGCCGCAAGCGCCATGCTGTCGGATACGACGAGCTGATGCGCATCCTCGAGGCCGACAACGTTCAGGTGGAAGCCGGCGACATGGTCTGCATCCACACCGGCTTTGCCGACATGCTGCTGGCGATGAACGGCAACCCGGACGTCAAGCGTCTGCATGACAGCGGCACCGGTCTCGATGGCTACGACGGCAAACTGCTGAACTGGATCGTCGACACCCGGCTGGCTTGCCTCCTGGCCGACAACCCGGCGGTGGAACTGGTGGTGCCGAAGCCGTTGACGCCGTCGCCGATCCGCGGGCCGCGCCTGCCGCTGCACGCGCATTGCCTGTTCAAGAACGGGATCCATCTGGGCGAGCTGTGGTACCTGACGCCGCTGGCGCGCTGGCTGCGCGCGCACGGGCGCAGCCGCTTCCTGCTGACCGCGCCGCCGCTGCGCCTGCCCGGCGCGGTTGGCTCGCCGGCAACTCCTGTCGCCACGGTCTAGCCGGCGCCTTGCTCGAACCGAAGACATTCAAAACAGCGAGAGATGGACGGAGTCGAAGTCATGCACAAGAAGCTTGTCGTCAAGGGGCTGCTGGCGGTCCTGCCCTGGGTCGGGGCTTTGGTCACCGCCGACGCAAAAGCCGCTGGCTATCCGGACCATCCCATTCGCCTGGTGGTGCCTTACCCCGCCGGCGGCGCGGCAGACACCGTGGCGCGGATCCTGGCTGCTCCGCTTGGCGCGAAGCTCGGGCAGACGGTGGTGGTCGACAATCGCCCGGGCGCCAGCGGCGTCATCGGCGCGGGCGCGGTAGCGAAGGCGGCGGCCGACGGCTACACGCTGCTGCTCGACGCCACCGCCCACTCCGTCAATCCCAGCCTGCAGCCCCGGCTGCCGTATGACACCAGCAAGGACTTTGCCCCGGTTTCACTCGTCGTGCTGGTGCCGAACCTTCTCGTCGTGCCGCCGAACTCGCCGTTCGGCACGCCCCAGGACCTGATTGCCGCCGCCAAGGCGAAGCCCGGCAAGCTGAGCTATGCATCCGCGGGGCCGGGGACCGCCCAGCATCTCGCGGCGGCACTGTTCAGCCAGCAGTCCGGGCTGAACCTGCTGCACGTGCCATACAAGGGCGGCGCACCGGCGCTGAGCGACTTGATGGGCGGCCAGGTGGACCTGATGTTCAGCAACATGGCCGCTTCGTATCCCCTCGTCAAAGGCCGGAAGCTGAAGGTGCTTGCCACCACGGGGACCCGGCGTGCTCCCGCGCTGCCTGATACGCCCACCGTGGCGGAGTCCGGCCTGGCAGGCTACCAGGTCTACGAATGGAATGGGCTCTTCGCGCCCGCCGGCACGCCGCCGGCGATCGTGGACCGGCTTGGCACGCTGGTGCGGCAGATCCTCCAGTCGCCGGAGGCAAGGCAACGCTTGCTTGCCATCGGTGCCGAGCCGGCCGGCTCCACCCCGGCAGAGTTCAAGCGCTTTGTCGACGGCGAGACGGCAAAATGGGAACGGGTCATCAAGGATGGGAGCATCAAGCCTGAATAGGCGACAGATGCTGCAGGGCACGGCCCGATAGCCACCTTGACCCTTTTGCTTCACCCTCGGCATGCGCCGTCGCGGGCCGACACCAGCGATTGCCCGTCGGCATCCTAGGCCTGCCGCTCGCCCACGCCCTCGGCAGGCCCCTGCGCCACCAACGCCGTCCCGATCTCGCTGGCCGCGGCCGACAGCAGATGCGTCAGCCGCGTAATGCCGCGCGCATCGATGGCGGATTCCGCCACCACATAGCTCAGGCTGCCGATGGCGCGCCCTTCCTCGCTGAGCACGGGCGCGGCCAGGCCGACGCGTCCCTGGTCGATTTCGCCGTGGGAGACCGCGTGCCCCGCGCGGCGCAGGCGGCTAAGTGCCTGGCGGAACGCTGTCCAGTCGTCGCCCAGGCCCGCGCCGCGGATCTCGTCCGCGTGCTTGTTGTAGATCGCCTGCAAGGTCCGGGTTTGCTGGTAAGCCAGGATGATCCGCGAGGTGGCGCCCCGGAACATGATCATGGGGCGGCCGCGTTCGTAGCTGACCACGGATTGCGGGCCTGGCCCCACCACCTGGTGCACGCACAGCACCGAGTCCGCGAACGCGCGGCATAGCAGCATCACCGAGCCGGGCGGCGCGTAGCCGATCAGCTCGTCCATCACCGGTCGTGCCACCTGCAGCATCGGGTCGGTCAGCTGGATCTGCCGGTCCAGCTGGATGATCGCGGGGCCGAGCACATAGCGCCCCGCGCCCGCGGATGCCACCAGCCCGATCTCCATCAGGTTCGACAGGTAGCGGTAGGCGCTGCTGATCGATACCTCCAGCCGTGCCGCGACTTCTTCCGCGGTCCAGATCGGCTTGTCCAATGAAAAGAGCCCCAGGACACCCAGGGCACGGTCGGTCGCCATTGCTGCGTCTCGAATGAATTCGTGTGCGCCAAGCATAGCATCAAACTTTGCCGGCTCATAAGCTATGTATTCGCTAAATACGCGTATTGGGGTAAACGTTACGTGCGTATTTCGCAAAATATGACAATACTGTCTTCATCGGCCGCAAGCACAAACGAGTTGTGCCGAAGCCATCACCTTCTGGAGACGACAGTGAAGCTGCTCAGTTTTGAATATCGCGACCAACCATCCTTCGGCGTGGTTGCCGGCAACGGCGTGATCGACCTCGGCCCGCACCGCAGCGCGGTGGGTGCGAGCCTGCGCGAGGCCCTGGAGCGCGGCGCGCTGCCCGCGATTGCTTCGATCGCGGCGCAAAGCGAGGCGACGATTCCGCTGGCGGACGTGCGCTTCCTGCCGCTCATCCCGGACCCGGCCAAAATCCTGTGCGTGGGCATCAACTACGCCTCGCACGTGAAGGAGACGGGCCGGGACATGCCGAAGTACCCGATGTTCTTCACCCGCTTTGCCGACTCGCAGACCGCCCACGAGCAGCCGATCCTGCGCCCCAAGGCATCCGCGAAGCTGGACTTCGAGGGCGAACTGGCGGTGATCATCGGCAAGACCGCGCGCCACGTGGCGGCTGCCGATGCGCTCGGCTACGTGGCGGGTTACTCCTGCTACAACGATGGCAGCGTGCGCGACTGGCAAAAGCACACGATCCAGTTCACCCCCGGCAAGAACTTCCCGCAGACCGGCGGCTTTGGCCCCTGGCTCGTCACCACCGACGAGATCCCCGATCCGTCGCGGCTGTCGCTGACCACCCGCCTCAATGGCGAGGTGGTGCAGCAGGCCGCCACCGACGACCTGATCTTCAGCGTGGGCGATGTGATCGCCTATTGCTCGACCTTTACCGAACTGCGCGCGGGCGACGTGATCATCACCGGCACCACGGGCGGCGTGGGCGCGTTCCGCGAGCCGCCGCTGTGGATGCGCGAGGGCGATGTGGTCGAGGTAGAGATCTCCTCCATCGGCGTGCTGCGCAACACCATCCGCGACGAGTAACGAACACGCGTAGCGCACAGGAGACCAATCATGAAAAGCACGCAAACGCTGCAGACGGCGGTGCTGGTGGTGGGGGCCGGGCCAACCGGCCTGACGCTGGCCAATATCCTTGGCCAGCACGGCATCGACACCGTGCTGATCGACCGCAAGCCGGCCACCGTCGCCGAGCCCCGGGCGGTGTCGATCGACGACGAATCGCTGCGCACCATGCAGGCGATCGGGCTGATCGAGCCGGTCATGAAGAATGTGGTGGCGGGCTATGGCGTGCATTACTACACCCGCCCCGGCGGCCGCTGCTTCGGCAAGGTGGAGCCCACCGCTGCCGACTACGGCTTTCCGAAGCGCAACGCGTTTCGCCAGCCGCTGTTTGAAGCCACGCTGCGCGAGGGGTTGGGGCGCTTTGCTTGCGTCACGGTCTTGTTCGGCCACACGCTGGACGAATTCGCGCAGGACGACGCCGGCGTCAGCGCGCTGGTGAGTGGCCCGCAGGGCGTGATTGCCGTGAGGGCCGCGTACATGGTGGGCACCGATGGCGGCCGCAGCTCGGTGCGCCAGGGCATCGGCGCCACGTTGGTGGGCTCGTCGTTCAATGCGCGCTGGCTGGTGGTGGACACCGAGGACGACGACGATCCCTTCTGGCAGACGCGCGCGTATTGCGATGCGCAGCGCCCGGTGGTCGAGGTGCCGGGGCCGAACCGCACCCGCCGTTTCGAGTTCCTGCTCAAGCCGGAGGAGACCGACGAGGCCACGCTGCTGCCCGAGCGCGTGTGCGAGCTGCTGCGTCCGTTCCGGGGCGAGCGCAAGACCAACGTAGTGCGCAAGACGGTCTACACGTTTCATGCCCGGGTCGCCGATCACTGGCGCCGTGGCCGCATCTTCCTCGCCGGGGACGCCGCGCACCTGACCCCCCCGTACGCAGGGCAGGGCATGAACAGCGGCGTGCGCGACGCGCACAACCTGGGCTGGAAGCTCGCCGCGGTGCTGCGCGCAACGATGGGTCCGGCGACGCTGGACAGCTACGAAGCCGAGCGGCGCGACCACGCGTGGGCGCTGATCCGCCTGGCGCTCAACCTCGGCATGGTGATGGCGCCGGCCAGCCGGCTGCAGGGCTGGGCCTGGGCCGCGTTCTTCCGCGCCACCGCGCTGGTGCCGCCGGTGCGCGATTACTTCCTCAAGATGAAGTTCAAGCCCAAGCCGCGCTTCCATACCGGCTTGCTTGAAGTCATGCAGCCCGATACCGCGAACCTGGTCGGCACCATGTTGCCGCAGCCGAAGGTCGCCACCACGGAAGGCCAGCAGGTGCCGCTCGACGATGTGCTGGGCCACCGCTTCGCGCTGCTCGCGCTTGGCCTGGATGCGGGCGGGCTGGCCCAGGTGGCCGCGCAGCCGCTGTGGCGCCGGCTGGGTGCCGCGCGCGTGCTGCTGGTGCCATTGCTCACGCCGGATGCAGCGCTGGCGAGCGAAGCCAGCCGGCATGGCTTCCAGGTGGTGTGCCTGCCCGCGCAGCAATGGCCGGCGAGCTTCAGCGCGATGCGGGGGCGGCTGATGCTGGTGCGTCCCGACCGCTATCTCGCTGCGATCTGCACGCCGTCGCAGACCGAGGCACTGGCCTCCCGCTTTACCCGCCGCATCGATGCCGGGCAAGACGCCGCGGCATGCCCATCACCCGCCACCGCCATGGGCGCCGCCGCGGTGCTGGGCACCGAATGACCGGAGAGAACCGATGACCACCCCGATCACCCTGCAGACCGATACGCCGCTGTCCCTGCACCACCTGCATGTCACCAGCGACAAGCCCGAGGCGCTGGCCGCTTTCTACGAAGACCTGTTCGAGCTCAAGCGGGTGGGCCACCAAGGCCAGGCCATCGTGCTGGCGGCCGGCGAGCGCGCACTGGTCATCCACGACGGCAAGCCAGGTGAGCTCGCCGCGGCCGCCTACGCGGCGCGCGACCATGAGGCACTGTCCCGCCTGCGGGCACGGCTGGACGACCTGGCCGCAGCGGCGCCCGCCGCTGCCGGCGCCTTCTTCCACGACGACGCCTTCGCCGTGCGCGACCCGCAGGGCCGGCAACTGATCCTGGGCGTGGCGCGGCAGCCGCGTTCGGCCGACCGCATGGCGGCGCGCGTGCAGCACACGGTGTTCCAGACCACCGAGCTGGAAGCGGTGCTGGATTTTTACGTGAAGCGGATCGGGTTTGCCGTCTCCGACGATGTGGTTGACGAGACCGGCAAGGTCATGACCTGCTTCCTGCGCTCCGACGACGAGCACCACACCCTCGCGTTCTTTCGCGGCTCCAGCAATGCGTGGGACCACCATTGCTACGAGACGCAATGCTGGAACGATATCCGGGACTGGGGCGACCGCTTCGCGCGCGCGCGGCGCTCGATCTTCTTCGGCCCGGGGCGCCACGGCCCGGGCAACAACCTGTTCTTCATGGTGACCGATCCCGACGGCAACCGCGTGGAGCTGTCGGCGGAGCTGGAGCAGGTCGAGCCCGCCAAGCTGCCGGGCGTATGGCCGCACGAGGAATACACGCTCAATTCCTGGGGGCGTGGCTGGATCCGCACGTAGCCCGGCTACGAATCCGCCACGGGCGCCACGCTCCTCGCCATGCACGAGGGGCGGCGCCGCGCACCACCAGACATAGCGACGGGACGCTTCCCGCGCACGGAGACAAAGCATGACTACCTCATCCCCCTCGCTCTTCGTCCATGAAGTGATAGACAGCCGCCCGCTGGGCCGCCTGCAATGCTGGGCAATCGCCATGTGCATCCTGGTCGCCGTGCTCGATGGCTTCGACACCCAGACCATCGGCATGCTTGCCCCGGCCATGTCGAAGGAGCTGGGCATCCCCATCAAGTCCTTCGGTCCCATCTTCAGCGCCGGCCTGGTCGGCATGCTGATGGGCGCCGTCGTGCTGGGGCCGCTGGCGGACCGCTACGGCCGCAAGACAATGATCGTGCTGTCGTCGATCCTGTTCGGCAGCCTGTCGCTGGCAACCGCCTATGCCACCAGCTTCGATCAGCTCCTGGTCCTGCGCCTGTTGACCGGCGTCGGCCTGGGCGGCGCGCTGCCCAACGCAATCTCGCTGGCGTCCGAATATGCGCCCAAGCAGCACGCCCGTACTACGGTGGCCACGCTGATGTGCGGCATGCCGCTTGGCGCGGTGCTGGGCGGGCTGGTCAGCTCGGCCTTGCTGCCGGCGCACGGCTGGCATTCGGTCTTTATCGTCGGCGGCATCCTGCCGCTTGCCGTGGCTTTGCTGGCCTGCGCCTTCATGCCGGAATCCGCGCGCTTCCTGATTGCCCGTGGCGGCGACCCGAGAAAGCTGGCCGCCATCATGCGGCGCATTGCGCCGGATCTGGGCGCGGCGCAGGTATACCGCGCGCCGGTGGCGCAGCGCAAGGGCGTGCCCGTGCGCGAGCTGTTCACCGGCGGGCGCGCCATCGACACCGTGCTGCTGTGGATTCCCTATTTCATGAACCTGGTGGTGCTGTACTTCATCGTCAGCTGGATGCCGGCCGTGCTGATCGGCGCGCAGCATCCCGTCACGGTGGGCATCACGGCGATTTCGCTGTTCAGTTTCGGCGGCGTTGCCGGCTCCATTGCCCAGGGCCCGCTGATGAACCGCTTCGGCGCGCGCCGCGTGCTGCTGTGCGAATTGCTGGGCTATGCCGCGCTCGCCGTGGTGCTGGCGAGCTGGTCCGCCAGTTTCGCCGCGGTGGCGGCGGTCAGCTTGCTGATGGGCGTGGCGGTGCAGGGCGCGCAGGCCGGCTTCAATGCGCTGGCCGCCGAGATCTATCCCACGCACATGCGGGCTTCCGGCGTTGGCTGCGCAGTCGGCATTGGCCGCATCGGCTCCATCTGCGGCCCGCTGCTGGGCGGGGTGATGCTGGGCCTGCAATGGGATGTGAGCCACATCTTCATGGCCGGCATCGTGCCGGCGCTGATCGCCGCGACCGCAGTGGCGGTCAACCGCAAGACCCGCGCTTGAAGTGGAAAAAAACGAGAAAGCAAAGAACGAAAGGGGAGACAAGATGAGCAAGAAGCATCGGATGGCGAGCAAATCGGCGGCCATCGCACTACTAACCTTACTGGCAGGACTGCCGTCCATGGCGGCGGCGCAGTCGGTGACGCTGTACGGCGTGGTCGATACCGGCATCGAGTACGTCTCGAACGTGGGCACCGCCAAGGACAGCGTGGTCCGCATGCCGGGGCTGGCCGGCAGCGTGCCCTCGCGCTGGGGCCTTCGTGGCAGCGAGGACCTCGGTGGCGGGCTGAAGAGCATCTTCGTGCTCGAATCGGGCTTCGGGGCGGACACCGGCACCTCCAACCAGGGCGGCCGGCTGTTCGGGCGCCAGGCGCTGGTGGGGCTGTCCGGCGGTTGGGGGCAGGTGGCGTTCGGGCGGCAGTACACCATGTTGTTCTGGTCGATGCTGGAGCCGGACATGCTCGGGCCCAATACCTTTGGCTCGTCGTCGATGGATAGCTACCTGCCCAGTGCCCGCGCCGACAACGCCGTGTCATACAAGGGCACCTTCGGGCCGGTGACGCTCGGTGCCACCTACAGCCTGGGCCGCGACACCGCGGTCACCGGCTCCGGGCCCGCCGCCACCCAATGCGCGGGCGAGAACCCTGCCGACCACCGCGCGTGCCGGGAATGGTCCGCGCTGCTCAAGTACGACACCGGCGCCTGGGGCGTCAGCGCAGCCTACGATTCGCTGCGCGGCGGGCAGGGCGCGGCGGCCGGCCTGGCCAACAGCGGGCTGAAGGACGACCGGCTGGCGCTCAACGCCTACGCCAACGTTGGCAAGGCCAAGCTCGGCGGCGGCGTGATCCGGCGCGACAACGACGGCAGCCCCACCCCGCGCAGCGACCTGTGGTTTGGCGGTGCCTCCTATGCCATCACGCCCGCCTTCAGCGTGGACGGCGAAGTGTTCCTGCTGCGCTATCACAACAGCCCCAACAAGGCCTGGCTCTACGCGGCACGCGCCACCTATGCCTTCAGCCGGCGCACTTCGGTCTACGGCACGGCAGGCTTTATCGACAACCGCGGCAATCTGGCGCTATCGGTCAGCTCCGGCGCCGCCGGCGCCAATGCCGCGCCCGGCGGCAACCAGCTCGGCGCCATGCTGGGCATCAAGCACATCTTCTGAACCCGCTCCCGATCGACAAGGAGACAGCCTTGGCCAATTCAATTTCCGCTGCACCGGATGTCCTGAATGCCCCGGATGCCCCGGATGCCCTGCAGGACCTGGTGGACGCGAACCATATCCTCTTCCATGAGGGCGTGCTGGACGCCTTCGGCCACGTCAGCATGCGCTGCGCCGATGACCCGGGCCGCTTCCTGCTTTCACGCAGCATGGCGCCCGCGCTGGTCGCTGCCGCCGACGTGTTCGCCTTCGATCTCGACGGCAACCCGGTCGCCGATGCCGCCGGGAACACCATCGATGGCCAGCCTCCGGCCGTCTTTCTCGAGCGCTTCATCCACAGCGCCATCTATCGCGCCAGGCCGGATGTGATGGCGGTCGTGCACAGCCACTCCCCGGCGGTGATCCCGTTCGGCGTGGCCAGGAACGTGACGCTGCGCCCGATCTGCCATATGAGCGGCTTCCTCGCGCGCGGCGCGCCGGTGTTCGAGATCCGCGACTCTGCCGGCCCGGGCTCGGACCTGCTGATCCGCGACGCTGCCCTGGGCCAGGCGCTGGCCGCCAGGCTGGGCACGGCAGACGTGGTGCTGATGCGCGGACATGGCGCAACGGTAGCCGCCGACTCGCTCAGGCAGGCCGTGTACTGCGCCATCTACACCGAGAAGAACGCGCGCCTGGTGCTGGAGGCACGCCGCCTGGGCGACATCGAATACCTCACCGACGAGGAAGGGCTCGCCGCCGAGGCCACCAACGCGAAGCAGGTCAACCGGGCATGGGACCTGTGGAAACGCCTTGCCCGGCAGACGCCCACCGCCTGGTGCGGCTCGCCAACTTCACTGACAGGAACACGAGGAGACACCCGATGATCGCAACGCATCTACTATCCCGCCTGCGCGCTTGCGCAGGGCTCGCGCTGGCACTGGCTGCCAGCGCCGCCGCGCTCACACAACCCGCGCACGCCAAGGACGAATGGCCGTCCCGTCCGGTCAAGCTGATCGTGCCGTCGGCGGCTGGCGGGGGCACCGATGTCTACGCCCGCCTGCTGGCCACCAGCTTGTCGAAATCGATGAAGCAGTCCTTCGTCGTGGAGAACCGGCCGGGCGCCAGCGGCAACGTCGGCACGCAGTCCGCCGCGCGCGCCACGCCGGACGGCTACACCTTCCTGATCACGGCCAACGCGGCTGTGGCCATCAGCCCGGCGCTGTACAGCAAGCTGCCGTTCGATGTGGAGCGGGACCTGGTGCCGATCGCGCGCGGCGTGATGGCGCCGATGGTGCTGGTGGCCACGCCCAACGCGGGCATCGCCTCGTTTGCCGACCTGATCCGGCTTGGCAAGCAAAAGCCCGGCGAGCTGCCCTATGGCTCTGCGGGCGAGGGCAGCCCGCCTTACCTGGGCGTGCGCATGGTCGAGGAAGCGTCCGGCGCCCGCTTCCTGCATGTGCCCTACAAGGGCGTGAGCCCGGCCTACCAGGACCTGCTCAGCGGCCGCCTGAAATTCATGTTCACCGACCTGAGTTCCGTGCAGCCGTTTATCCAGTCCGGCAAGCTTGTCGCCCTCGCGGTCAACGACAAGACCCGGCTGCTGCCCAACGTGCCGTCATTGGCCGAGGCCGGGCTCAAGGGCGTGCAGGTCTGGACCTCGTTCAGCCTGTTTGCGCCCACCGGCGTGCCACCGGCCGTGGTCCGCAAGCTGAGCGAGGAAGTCGCGCAGGCGATGAGGACGGCGGAGCTGGCGAGCGCGCTCGAGGCGCACGCGCTGGTGCCGGTGTTCGACACCCCCGATGCGTTTCGCGGCAGCCTGACGAAGGAGCGCGAGCAGTGGGCATCGTTCATCCGCCGCAACGGCATCCACCTTGAATAGCAGTCATCGCCACGCAGGAGAGTCCACCATGCAGTTGAACGACCACAACAAGCGCCGGATGCTGATCGACGGCGAGCTCACCGGGAGCGCCGGCGGGCAATGGCTGCCCAGCGTCAACCCGGCGACGGAAGAGATCATCGGGCATATCCCGGCTGGCAATGCCGAGGATGTGGAGCGCGCGGCGGCAGCCGCCGAGCGCGCCTATCCCGCCTGGCAGGCACTGGGCATCGAGGGCCGCGCTGAACGGATGCGCGAGGTGGCCCGGCGGCTGACCGAGGCGGCCGAGGCGGTGCTGGCCGTGGAAGTGGCCGATACCGGCAATACGGTCACGGCGCTCAAGGACGACGTCGCCGCCGCCGCGTGGGGGCTGAACTTTTATGCCGGACTGGGCTATGAGCTCAAGGGCGAGACCATTCCCGCCACCGCCGACTCGCTGCATTTCACGGTGCGCGAGCCTTACGGCGTGGTGGGGCGGATCGTGCCGTTCAACCATCCCATCCTGTTCGCTGCCGCGCGCACCGCGGCCGCCCTGATCGCCGGCAACGCGCTGGTGGTCAAGCCGCCCGAGACCAGTTCGCTGTCGGCCACCATGCTGGCCGAGATCTGCAAGGACGTGCTGCCGCCCGGCGTGATGAACATCGTCACCGGCCTGGGCAAGGACGCGGGCGACGCCATCGCGCGCAACCCCAGGATCAAGCGCATCGCCTTTATCGGCTCGCCCAACACCGGCCGGCAGATCCAGAAGAGCGCGGCCGATGTCTGCGTGAAGCATATCTCGCTGGAGCTGGGCGGCAAGAACCCGCTGATCGTCTTTCCCGATGCCGACCTCGAAGCCGCCAAGGACGCCGCGGTGCGTGGCATGAATTTCCTGTGGCAAGGCCAGTCCTGCGGCTCCACCAGCCGCCTGCTGGTGCACGACAGCATCTACGACGAATTCGTCGAAGGCGTGGCCGAGCGCGTGGCGCGCATCCGGCTGGGCGATCCCCGATCGATGCAATCGGACATGGGCCCGATCAATTCCAGGGCGCAGTACCAGCGCGTCTGCGACTACGTGGAAATCGCCAAGCGCGACGGCGCCACGCTGGTCACTGGCGCAGAGCGGCCCGCAGGCGAATCCTTCGCCCGCGGCTACTGGATCGAGCCGACCGTGTTCGCCGACGTGCTGCCGCACATGCGTATCGCCCAGGAGGAAGTGTTCGGCCCCATCTTGTCCATCATGCGCTGGTCCACGCCGGACGAAGCGCTGCGCATCGCCAATGGCGTGGAATACGGCCTGACCGCCTCCATCTGGACCCGCGACATCCAGGCGGCGCTGGCCACGGCCACCCGGCTGCGTACCGGCTACATCTGGGTCAACGGCGTCGGTGCGCACTACAAGGGCGTGCCCTACGGCGGCTACCGGAACTCGGGCGTGGGCCGGGAGGAGGGGATCGAGGAGATGCTGAGCTACACCGAGACCAAGGCGATCAACCTGGTCGGGCCGTTCGGTTTCGCATAAGGGTTGCGCGCAAGGCCTGTCCCCGGAATGCAAAAAGCCCGTGCGGCGTATACCGTACGGGCTTTTTAGAATCTGGTTGCGGGGGCAGGACTTGAACCTGCGACCTTCGGGTTATGAGCCCGACGAGCTGCCAACTGCTCCACCCCGCGGGGCGAAATATACGCGGGTTGGCGCCTCATGGATAGTCCTGATTGGGATTATTTGCCGAAATGGTCTCGGCAGATTGCCAGAATCAGTGCAGTTGCTGCAAGAATCAGCACGGCATCCGCGCTTTGCCACACCTCTGGCCGGTGGCCGATAACGTCATCAAGCCACGCATTCGCCGCACTTCGCCGCACATTCGCCGCACGCACAGCATCATCGGACGCGATTGCCCGTGAGATCGCCGGCGCACATGAACCGGATCCCGGCGCCGGCCAGCCAGCAACAACCTCCGCTTTTACCCCCCGGCGGCATCCTTCGGCGCCGGAGCCAGGCGGAACTGCGCGGACAGGTCGGCCTCGGCGCCAAGCTGGGTGTCGGTCTGCACGAGGCCTTTTGCGGCGAGCTTCGTGAGTGTCCGCGCTGCCTGGATCGGGCTGACGCCCGTGGCCTTTGCGACCTGATATGCATCCATCGGGGTACCTGTCTTTTGCAGGGCGTCGATTACTGCCTGGCGAGTGTCGTGAATGTTGTTCATTTCCGGGCGTAGGTTGAGTCTGCTCAGACTAGACGAGGTGGACCGCCGGCGCAACCCCGCATTCTTGCTGAGTCGCCTGCCCGAAAAGGTTGCGCGACGGGCGTCGCACGTCAAAATAGAGGGTCTGACTGCACGCATCGCAAGAATCGCAAGAACAATGAAGCACACACTACTGCTCATCGACGGCCTGAACATCCTGCGCCGGGTCTACGAAGCCAACCCGGCCGAGGACATTCCGGCCAAGGTCGAAGGCGCCGTACTCTCGGCGCTGGCCTCGTTCCGCCGTGCCTTGACCGAGTGCAAGCCGACGCACGCGCTGGCGGCGTTCGACACCGGCGGCAAGACCTGGCGGCACGATCTGTATCCCCAGTACCGCCAGCACCGCAAGCCCATGGATCCGGAGCTGGCGGAGGTCTTGCCCGATTTCCGGCTGACGCTGACGGAAGTGCTGGGACTGCAGACCGCCATGATCGACGGCTACGAGGCCGACGACATCATCGCCACGGCTTTCTATCGCTGGACCGCGAGCAAGGAGGGGCAGGTGATCCCGGTGAGCACGGACAAGGACGTGCTGCAGCTCATCGCCGACGGCGCCATCGTGCGCAACCACTTTGCCACCGCGAAGAACGGGGAGCCGTCCTGGTTCGATGAAAGCTACGTCATGGACAAGTTCGGCGTGGGCAGCCACCAGCTTGCCGACTATCTGGCCCTGCTGGGGGATAGCACGGACGATATCCCCGGTGTCGAGAAGGTCGGGGCCAAGACCGCTGCCAAGCTGCTGCAGCGCTATGGCGACCTGGAAGGCGTGCTTGCCAACGCCGCCGAGGAAAAAGGCGTGGTTGGCAAGAACCTGGCGGAACAGGCGCATCTCGCCCGGCTCTCCCGCCAGCTGCTCTCGTTGAAGACCGATGCCCAGCTTGGCCTGACGTGGAACATGCTGCGCGTGGGTGAAGCGGCTGAGTAGCGGTCTGAATAGCGGGCTGAGTAGGGCTCAAGAAACCCTCAATATCCAGTCGCTGTCCTCGCCACCGCCTCGTGCCCATAGACGGCGTCGCGCAGATCCGTGACGAAGCGCCCGCTCATGCCTTCATACAAGGTGTTGGTAAACGCGGCCACGCTCAGGCCCCGGGCGCGGTCGACGAACCACGAGTGCCCGTAGGCGCCACCCCAGCGCCAGGTGCCGGCCGATTCCGGCGAGCCGGCCGCCGCCGGATCGTGCAGCACCGAAAAGCCCAGGCCAAAGCCGGTGCCCGGCGCATCCGGCGGGCCCCATTCGCCGGTCTGGTTGCGGCCCATTTCATCGACCCAGGCAGCGGGCATCAACGGATCGCCGCCCTGGCGCAGGGCTTCTTGCAAGCGGAGGAAATCGCCGGCGCTGCCAACCATGCCGGCGCCGCCGGAGGGGAAGGCGTTGGTGTCCAAGGCACGTGCGCTCGCGTAGTGGATGCCGGCCGTGCCGTCGACGACGGGGACCACATCGTGCGCGAGCATGCGGCGCGGCACCGGCGTGTCGTTGACGTAGGCGGTGGCCAGGCGCCCGGCATCGACCGCGGCAAAGCCGGTGTCGTCCATGCCCAGCGGGCCGGTGACGAGCGCGTGCACCGCGTTGCCCAGTGGCGCATCGCAGACGCGCTCGATCACGGCGCCAAGCACATCCGTCGCCAGCGAATAGCCCCAGGCGGCGCCCGGCTTGTAGAGCAAGGGCACGCTGGCGATGCGGCGCAGGTTCTCCGCAAGGGTGATGCCCGGCTGGTCCATGCCGTCCGACACGCCGGCGCGGGCATAGGGCCCGTGCTCGTCGGCTTCAAAGAAGCGGTAGCCCAGCCCGGCGGTATGGGTCATCAGCTGCCGCACGGTGATGGTAGCGGGGCTGCCGTCGGCCAGCCGCGGCGTGAAATCCGGCAGCCAGCGGATCACCGCCTCGTCGAGCCCCAGGCGGCCTTGTGCTACCAGCACCATCGCCGCTGCCGACACGATGGGTTTGGACACCGAGGCCAGGCGGAACAGCGTATCGGCGTGCATGGGCCGGCCGGCTTCGCGGTCGGCCAGGCCGGCGGCGCGGCGGTGAATCACTTCGCCGTGGCACGCGACCAGCACTACGGTGCCGACCAGGCGGTGGTCGGCAATGGCTTGTTCGATGACCGCGTCGACGCGGGCGGGCAAGTGGGAGGACATGCGTGTTTTCCTTCGTCGCAGGATATTGAGAGGCTCAGGCGAACGATAAGAAACTTTTGACTCGGGAAAAAGTAGGCTAGAGTTCCTGGTTATCCGGACAAGGTTGTCCGTAATCGAGGATCGAGGCGCTTGGAATGGCGGGAAAGCCGATGGACAGCCTGAGTAGCTTTACGGTGTTTGTGCAGGTCGCCGAGACCCGCAGCTTCGTGGCGGCGGGCCGCCTGATGGGCGTGTCGGCGTCGGCCGTGGGCAAGAGCGTGGCAAGGCTGGAGGAAAAGCTTGGCGCGCGGCTGTTTCACCGCAGCACGCGCAGCATCGCCCTGACGGCGGAGGGCATGCTGTTCCTGGAGCGCAGCCGCCGCATCCTGGCCGAGATCGAGGCGGCGGAGCAGGAGTTGTCGCGTGCAGCCGAAGTGCCGCGCGGGCGCTTGCGCGTCAGCCTGCCGCTGGTGAGTTCGCTGGTGCTGCCCGTGCTGGGCGACTTCATGCGGCAATACCCGGAGATCGAGCTGGACCTGGATTTCACCGACCGCATGGTCGATGTGATCGAGGAGGGCTTCGATGCCGTGGTGCGTACCGGCGAGCCAGGCGACTCCCGGCTATCGGCGCGGCGCCTCGGCGCGTTCCGGATCCTGCTGGTGGCGTCGCCAGCCTATATCGCGCAGCGCGGCGTGCCCCGGCAACCCGCCGACCTGGCCGGGCATGCTTGCCTGCAATACCGCTTCCCGAACAGCGGCAAGCTGGAAGCCTGGCCGCTGCGCCGCGCAGCCCACGAGCCGGAGTTGAGCCTGCCCACCTCGATGATCTGCAACAACATCGAGACCCGCGTGAGCTTTGCGTTGCAGGGACTTGGCATCGCCTGCCTGCCGGACTTCGCGATCCGCGAGGCGCTGGCCGACGGCCGGCTGCGCACCGTGCTGGACGACTACGTGGACCGTAGCGGCACCTTCCGCGTGCTGTGGCCGGCCAGCCGGCACCCTTCGCCCAAGCTGCGCGTGTTGATCGATTTCCTGGGCGAACGGGTGTTTCCGGGCGGCGCGGATCAAGCCGCATAAACCTCTGCGCATCAGCGTCAGTACGCGATCATCCGGCGGCTTGCCGCGCATGCCGCAACAACGAGAGGATCAACGGCGTGCGGGGAGAGGAGCGCTGCCACAAGACCCCAAACCTGCGCGGCTCCGTCGCTTCGGGCAGCTTCAACTTGGCGATCCGCAGGCCCGCCGTCAGCGGCGACGCAATGTCTGGAGCGAGAGACACGCCCAGCCCCCGGTCGACCATCATGGCGATCGCCACCAGCGAGCTGAGCTCGAACCGCTCGTGCGCGGTGATGCCTGCCTGCCGCAGGTACCGGTCTGCCTGCTTGCCGCCACCCACGCTGCGGTCGTAGCGGATCAACGGCTCGGTGCGCAGCAGATCGTGCGGATCGCGCCTGGCCAGCCGGGCGGGCGCCAGCACAACCAGGGGTTCCTCACGCAGCAGCTCCCAAACGATGGTCTTGGGCAGCGCGAAGGGCGGATGCAGGCAGACGGCCGCATCCAGCTCCGCGTTCTTCACGGCGTCGTACAGCGCCGCCGATTTGTCCGACTGGATAAACACGGAGACACCCGGATGCTCCGCGGCGAACCCGGCGAGCGTTTCCGGCAGCAGGCTGTGCAGCGCGGTGTTGATCGTGCCAAGGCGCAGCTCCCTTGGCGCCTCTGCCTCATTGACCCAGTCCCGCAAGCCGTTGAAGTCCCGCAGCAGCGCGCGGGCGCGCTCGGCCAGCCGCGTGCCCGACTCGGTGGGCGCCACGGTGCGGCCGGCCCGGCCGAGCAAGGAAGTGCCCAACTCCCGCTCAAGGACGTGAATCTGCTGCGCGATGGCCGCGGGCGTCACGTTGAGCCGCCGGGCCGCTTGCGCGAGGGAGCCGGTATCCACGACGACCAGGAACGCGTTGAGGTAGGCTGTCTCCATACATTTTCTATCGATTAAAGAAAGACATAGGTAGTTTATCTTTGTTCTGGCCTGACCCACACTGGCGCACTCCAAAGCCATCGGTTCCCGTTGCCATGAGAAGCAAACTGTTCGTCCCCGGCTCCCGTCCGGAGTTGTTCGACAAGGCATTGGCCAGCGCCGCGGACGGGCTGTCGTTCGACCTCGAGGACGCGGTGGCGCAGGAGCGCAAGCCGCAAGCGCGCGCGGCACTGCGCGAGCTGCTGCGCTCGGGCCAGGCCCGCGCCAGCGGCAAGACGCTGATCGTGCGGGTCAACGCGCTGGATACCCCGCACTTCGCGGCCGATGTGGCCGCGATGGTGCAGCCAGGCCTGGACCTGGTCAACCTGCCCAAGCCAGAGAGCGCCGATGACGTGCGCCGCGCCGCCGAGGCCATCGAGCAGGCAGAGCGCGCCAACGGGTTTGCGCATGGCGTGGACAAGCCGGTTCGCCTGCTGCTCAACATCGAAACCCCCAAGGCGCTGCGCCTGGCCTGCGAGCTGGCCACGGCCCACCCGCGCGTCGCCGGCCTGCAGCTTGGCCTGGGCGACCTGTTCGAGCCGCTGGGCATCGCCCGGCGCGAAAGCGCGGCGATCCAGCAAGCCATGTACGCGGTGCGCATGGCAGCCGGCGAGGCCGGCGTGTTCGCCTACGACACGGTGTTTGCCAACATCAAGGATGAAGCCGGTTTCCGTGCCGAGGCCGAGCTGTCGCGCCGCATGGGCTTTCTCGGCAAGAGCTGCATCCATCCCAGCCAGGTCCCGCTGGCAAACCAGGCCTTTCGCCCTAGCGATGAAGAGATTGGACATGCGGCGCGGGTAGTGGAAGCCGCGCGCGATGCCGATGCCAGGGGCGTGGGCGCCTATGTGGTGGACGGCAAGATGATCGACCCGCCGTTCGTGAAGCGCGCCCAGGCCATCGTGGCTACCGCCAGGCGCCTTGGATTGCTGCCTGCCTGACGTTGCCGGGATTCGCTGCCGGGATCCGCAGCCGGGATCAGGCTGCACCGCGTGGGAAAAACAAAAAATACAAAAAGGAGACATCTTGAAAACATTATCCGCATCCGCACCCGTATTCATTTCCCGTAGCGTGGCGTTGGCCGCCACGGTCATTGCCAGCCTGGTATC
Source organism: Cupriavidus sp. 8B (assembly GCF_054589115.1). Classification (NCBI taxonomy): domain Bacteria; kingdom Pseudomonadati; phylum Pseudomonadota; class Betaproteobacteria; order Burkholderiales; family Burkholderiaceae; genus Cupriavidus; species Cupriavidus sp. 8B. Next base: position 47,706 of record NZ_BAAILO010000293.1, read on the forward strand.
CGGCGCGGCATTCGCGCAGGGCGGGTATCCGAGCAAGCCCATCACCATCGTCGTGCCCTATCCGCCGGGCGGCTCCAACGACATCTTCGCGCGCATCGTCGCCAAGGAGATCGGCGAGGAGCTCAAGCAACCCGTCGTCATCGACAACCGGCCCGGCGCCAGCGGCAACACCGGCACGGGCATCGTTGCCAAGTCCGCCCCGGACGGGTACACGCTGGTCGCCGTGTCGTCCAGCATGACGACCAACGCCGCGGTGCAGGCCAAGCTGCCGTTCGATGCGGTCAAGAGCTTCGTGCCGGTGGCGATGTTTGCGCAAGGGCCGTTCATCGTCGCGGTCAACAACGAATTCCCCGCCAAGACCCCGCAGGAACTGATCGCGGCGATCCGCGCCAAGCCGGGCAAGTACAACTACGCCTCGTCCGGGCCGGGCAGCGTCAACCAGTTCGGCACCGAGCTGCTCAAGGCCAGGGCCGGCAACCTGTTCATCACGCATATCCCGTATCGCGGCATGGGCCCCGCCGTGACCGACCTGATCGGCAACCAGACCCAGCTGCTGATCTCCAGCGGCCCCTCGCTGCTGCCAATGGTGCGCGCCGGCAAGGTGCGCGCCGTTGGCATCACCAGCCTCAAGCCGAGCCCGGTCGCGCCGGAGCTCACGCCCATGTCCAGCGCGGTGCCGGGCTATGAGTTCGAGCTGTGGTGGGGCCTGCTGGCGCCGGCCGGCACGCCGCCGGCGATCGTCAACCAGCTCAACGCCGCCGTCAACACCATCCTGTCCAAGCCCGAGATCAAGGCGGCCTTCCTGAAGGAGGGCGCCGAAGCCAGGCCCGTTACGCCGGCCCAGTTCGCCGCCACCATCGGGCAGGACGTGCAGAGGTGGAAGACGCTCGCCAAGCGACAGAACATCGTCGTGGACTGATGCGAGCACGCCTCGCCTCTATTGCATATCTGGCATATCTGCATATTTCCGGAGATTTCCATGCGTTCCCCCTCTGATGACCGCGCCGCGCCGCTGAGCGAGCGCAGCGGCAAGCCAGGCCCGCTGTCCGGCCTGCGCGTGCTGGACCTGAGCGCCTACATAGCGGGCCCCTATGGTTGCTCCCTGCTGGCCGACCAGGGCGCCGAGGTCATCAAGATCGAGCCGCCCGCCGGCGACAACCTGCGCAAGTATCCATCGTCGCTTGAGGCGGAGAGCCGCGCCTTCCTGGGCGTCAACCGCAGCAAGCTGGGCGTGGTGCTCGATCTCAAGCAAGCCGACGACCTGCAGCGGCTGATGGCGCTGGTGCGCACCGCCGACGTGCTGGTGCACAACTTCCGGCCCACCGTGCCGCCCAGGCTTGGCATCGCTTACGAACAGCTCAAGCTGGTCAACCCGCGACTGATCTACTGCGCCGTGACCGGCTATGGCGAAGACGGCCCGCTCAAGGACAAGGCCGGCTACGACCAGGTCCTGCAGACCATGACCGGCATGTGCACGCTGCAGGGCAAGCAGGGCGGCGCGCCAGAGATCCTCTACGGTTCGGTCGTCGACTACTACGGCTCGGCGCTGGTCGCCGGCGGCGTCGCGTCCGCACTCTACGAGCGCGAGAAAAGCGGCGAAGGCCAGTACGTCGGCGTTTCGCTGCTGCGCGCGGCGCTGACCATGCAATCGGCCCGCATGGTCTGGGCCGACAACGAACCCAAGGAGGTTGGCCGCGACATGCGCTCCGGCGGCATCACCGGCATCCATCCGACCAGGGATGGCTATCTCTACATCTCCGCCAACACGCCGCATTTCTGGGCCGCGCTGTGCGAGAAGACCGGCCTGGCGGAGCTTGCCACCGAGCGCTACGACAGCGTGCGCAAGCGCGCGCAGCACCAGGACGAGATCGTTCCCGCGCTGCACCGCGCGCTGGCGACACGCACCGCGCTGGAATGGGAAGCGCACTTCGGCGAAGCGGTCCCCTGCGCCGCCGCGCGCTCCGTGGAAGACATGTTCGACTTCCCGCAGGTGCAGGCGGAAGGCATGGTGACCACGTTCGAGCATCCCGCCGTCGGCCGGTATCGCGGCTTTACCCGTGCGATCAAGTTCGGGCGCACGCCAGGGCCGGAACCCTTCGCGGCGCCGGTGCTGGACCAGCACGGGGAGATGGTGAAGGCGGAGGCGGACAGGTTGGTGGGGGAGGGGCTCTGACGGCGCCGCCTCGCCCGGTGTGACACGCGTAGAGTGTCAACTACCGCTTCTGAGCGGACTGGCGGCCTCTGGCGCCGCCACCCGCACGGTGACTGATCGTGCGAACCAGCGATCCAGCAGCCAGACCACCACCAGCGTGGCACCCATCATCGGGAACACAGCACCCAGCAGCCCAAGGCCGATCACCCACGCTCGCATGGGCGGGAGCGTGCGCGGGAATGACGGCGCCGCCAGGGCGCGCGCGGGCCTGCGCTTGATCCACATCACGAGGCCCGTCACGGCGAGCATCATCAGGCCCAGCGAGATCACCGTGCACGCGACCTGGTTGGCCAGCCCGAAATAGCGGCCCATGTGCAAGGACGTGCCATAGGAGATGGCCTGCGCCACTGCGCCGTAGCCGCCGTAGCGAATGTCCTTGAGCACCTTGCCGTTGTACTGGTCGATATGCAGCGTGCGTTCCACCTTGGGATCCGCGGGGAAATAGGATGCGGTGAACACGCCGGTGGCTGACTTCGGCAGCACGAGCTGGTAGCCGGTCGAAACACCGTTCTGGGCCACGATCGCCACGGCGCGATCCAGGCTGATCGTGGCAGCGCCCACTGCCGGCGCCGCGCCGGATGGGACCTTGGCCATGCCGACTGCCCAGGGGACTTGCGCGAGGGGAAGCGAATCCATGCTGGCCGCCCCCGGCGTTGACCGGACCGCTGCGTCGCCCCACGCGCCGGGTGGATTGCCCAGCTGCGCCGCGGTGGCGATCGCCTTGAACTGCTTGCCCCACGATGCGGTCCAGGGCAAGCCGGAGAGGACGAACGCCACGGCGCCGATCGCCATCCAGGCGCCGATGACCAGGTGGACTTCCTTCCACCAGCCGCGCCCGCCGGCGGCCTTGCCGACCACGAAGGCTTTGCCGCGCCGCTCGCTCAGCCGCGGCCACCACATCGCGATGCCCGTGGCAATCATGACCAGCGACCAGCACGCCGCCAGTTCCATCAGCAGCTCCCCGGTCTTGCCCAGCAGCAGCGCGCGATGCAGCATGCGCACCTGTTTCATCAACCGGTCCTCGACGCTCAGGCTGCCGAGGTACTTGCCGGTGTACGGGTCCAGGTACAGGCTCTCGCTCGTGCCCGACGGCAGGCGAAAGACAAACTCGGCGCTGGCGCGTGGGGCCGTATCGACGGTATACGTCGTCGCCACCGCCCCTTCGGGCGCCTGGGCCCACGCCCGGTCCAGCAGGGACTGGGCGGGAAGCTTTGTGCCAGTTGGCGCAACGCGCAGCAACTGGGGATAGAGCAGGGGTTCGATCTGCGGCTGGAAGCAGTAGATCGTGCCGGTGATCGCCAGGACGATCAGGAAAGGCGCGACGAAGAGCCCGGCGTAGAAGTGCCAGCGCCAGAGCATGCGATAAGACGCTGCTGCTGCCGGCGAGGGCTGGGTGGCTTGTGTGGGCATTGGCGATCGTTCTAGAGGCTGGGACATGGCGGGATTTGTCAGAGGGTGTACTTCAGGCTCAGGTAGAACGTGCGCTGCGGGAAGGGGTGGAACAGGAAGTACTTGTGATTGTTCAGGTTATCCACGCCCAGCGCACCGCTCCAATGCTTGTCGAGCTGGTAATGCACGCGCGCATCCATCACGAAGAAGCTCTCGAAGCCCTGGTAGGTCGCAGGGTTGATGTCGGTGTTGTCGACCGTTGCGTACACGCGGCTGCTATAGCGCGCGGCCAGCGTATAAGCCCACTTGTTGTCAGGCCGGTAGGTCGCCGCCACCGTTGCGCGCCACGTGGGCACGTAGGGCACGCGCTTGCCGACCGCCGTCGCGCCCAGGGTGGTAGGCACGTAGCTGTCGTCCGAGAGAATCCGGGAATTGACGTAGGTGACGTTGCCCGAGAGCGTCAGGCCGTTGATCAGCACATGGTCCTGCTGGCCGGCTAGTTCGAGGCCCAGTTGCCGTGTCTTGCCCACGTTCTGCGTAAAGGAGACTGGCGTGGCGAATCCGGCAATCGTCGAGGTCTGGGAGATCAGCGCGTTCCTGACGTACTCGCTGAAAGCGGAAACGCGGAGCTTGCCCTCGCTGGTGTGGCGCTCGATGGCGAGTTCGCCGGACAGGGCGCGTTCCGGCTGCAGGAACGGATTGGCCTGGGTGAACGTCGTCCCGGTCTGCACGCTCTGATAGAGCTCGCCGACCGTCGGGAAGCGAAGCGCCTTGCCGATGGAGCCGGTCACCGACCACAGCTCGCTTGCCTCCCAGGTGAGTGACGCCTTGGGGGAGAACCCCGATTTGTCGAGACTGGGCTGCTGGATCGGCACCCCAACGCCGTTGCTGCCGATGGCGTAGTTGAAGCCGTCATAGGCGCGCCACATCTCATAGCGGCCGCCCAGCGTTGCCTGCAGGCTCGGTGTCATGCGCCAGACGTCCTGCAGCCAGAGCGCGCCGGTTTGCGTCTTGCCCTGCGAGGTGCTGAACAGCGCGCCATTGCCGCCGGATACCCAGTTGGTGGTGCTGTAGGTCGGGCTGCTCAGCTTGAACTGGTCGTAGTGGGCGCCGAAGCTGACGATGTTCGCGCCGGCGATGCCCTGTGGCCGCCAGATGCCCTTGACGTCGAAGGTGGACCAGCCTGAGCCGCTCATGTCGGTGGTCCGGCCCGGACCACCGGTCAGCGCCGCCGGATAGAGCCCGGTGGACAGGCGGCTCGAATCCTGCAGATAGTAGAGATTGCTGACAATGGCCTCCCAGTCGAACAGCCCTTGCGTACGGGTCCCGACCTTCAGGCTCTGCATCAGGTGTTCCTGATCCACGTTATTGCTGGAAAACTGGCCCGCGATGGTGCTGGCGCTGTACGCGAATCCCCCGATATTGACGTTGCCGCTTTGCGCGCCGTAGAAGGGCGAGCCGGATGCCGTGCTCAGGTAGGTCTGCGCGCTCGCTTTCGATCTGTTCTGCCAGTAGCCCAGCGTGTAGATCGCGCTCAACGTTGGCGTGAAGTCGTAGCCCAGCTTGACCGTGGCGTTGTCCTGCAGCGTATGGACGAAATTGCCCGCGCCGATCACCCGGATGGCGCCGCCGGTCCGGTTGCGGTCGGCAAACGCGCCGGCGATGACGGGCAGGCCGGCGCCGGCGGCAGTCGTCGACTGGCTGACCGTGGCGAAGCTCAGGGGCTGGCTGAAGCTGTTGAGGTGGTTCGCGCTGAGCCACCACGAGAACTTCCCGGTGCGGTCGCCCAGCGTGGCGCTGGCCTGTTGCGCCGGCTCGTTCTGGTCGGTGCCGTACTTGCTGAACTGCTGGATGGCGCCGGTGACCTCCAGGCTGCCCTCGAACGTCTTCGGCATGCGCGTGGTGATCTCGGTCACGGCACCGTAGGAGTTGCCCGGATACGCCGCGGCGAACGGGCCGTACATCACGTCGATGCGGCCGATCGACTGCGGCGTCACCATGAACCACTGTGGGGAGCCGTTGCCGTTGTTGTTGTTGATCAGGGTCGACAGCAGGACTCCGTCGGCATAGATCAGGCTGCGCGCGCTGGCGTTGATGCCGGTGGTGCGGGTCGCCATCGGCGACTGGGTATCGCCGATAAATCGTTTGCGCACCAGCACGTTGGGCAGGTACTTCAGCGCGTCCTCCGCGCCCATCACGTTGATGGTCTGGGCGGTTTGATCGCCGGTAATGCTCGCGGTTGTCTGCGGCAACTGGTTCTTCTCGGCAAACGAGCGTATCTCGGTCACCTGGACCGCCGGCAGGCTCTGTTCGTCGGCGGCCTCGGCCAGCGTGCCGATGGTGCCGAGGATGACAAAGGGCAGCAGCTTGCGCATGATTGGGTCTACCTCAAATCGTTGTCCGGCGCCGGCGCTCAGGTGCGCGCGCACGCCACGATCACGCCAAAGGGCGTGCGTTGCTTAGAGACGGGATTGAGGTAAAGCCGGCGGGCCCCTGGGACGCCCGGAAGGAAAGGCCCCGAGCGGCGTGAAGCGGGTGGCTAGCACGTGCGAGGTGGCGATCACCAGCAGGGGGATCGCCGACAGCGCCGCAGGCGCAAGGGTGGGGAGGGGCACGTGATCCGCCAGCAGATCGCAATAGCCGCAGGCGTTTAGCTGGCTGCCCGGCATTGGATGGGGGGCGTCGCCCGGCTGGGCGGCCGAGCAGATCACGGCATCGGGATCGTTGGCGTGGGCCGCGGCCACGAACTGGCTGACTGCCGGCGCAAGCACGATGAGCCACATGGCGATCAGGCCAAGCCATGCGGTCAAGCGGATGCGGCGGATAAGCGTCATCGTTATGTGGGAGCGGGGCGCGGCGCAGTCTACCCCAGGCAAGGCCTGGGGCGGTCAGGCAAACTACGCGTCATTTTGACACAGGCAAGGACCAGGATATGGGCGCCAAGCGGCAAATGCGTACGGTTTCGCTCATTGAGCCGGAATGCCATGCGCTTCATTTCGTACAAGCCGAGGATGGTCCGGCTGTAAGCGTGATCGGGCACGTCAAGGCATGTGAGCGGGCACAGGTTTGCGCGGAATTTCCGAGGTGACGGGGTGGCGCGATTCTCCCGAAGTGTGGCGCGATTTGCCAATTCGCGCCATTTCTCATGCCAAAAAATGAATTATCAGTAACTCACTCGCACCACTTCCACGCTATGCCGCCGTCCTCAGTCGTTCAACCCAGCGTATCCCCGCTCACCCCCATGGCCGGGTCGCTCACCGTATGCCTGCCTGTTTCCACCCGCCCGGCAAAACGCCGATAAAACGCAGGGTCGCTGTCGCATGTCACCGCGAAGTCACACCACTGGCCGCTTGCTGCGAGGGACCAGTGGCGGGAGTCGCTGCCCTTGCCGACGACCGCGACGGGCCACGGGCCGTCCTTGCGGTAAGCCTGCGGCGTGATGGTGAAGCGGCAGGCCTTGTCGCTGGCGCTGGTGGGTGGCAGCGGCAGCGGCTGAAGTCGAGGCTGCCATTCGTCGCGGGCGAAAGCACCCGCCGCAACCCGTTGCCGTCAGTCCAGCTTCGGCAGCATCTTGGCCGGATTGAGCAGGTTCTTCGGATCCAGCGCCCGCTTGACCTGCCACATCAGTTCCAGCTCCACCGGCGACTTGTAGCGCTTCAGGTCGTCGCGCTTGGCCACGCCGATGCCGTGCTCGGCGGAGATCGAGCCGTTTTCCGCGTGGGCCAGCGTGTCCACCGCCTCGGAGATCGGCGCGTACCACTGGCCGAGGAAGTCCGCGGCGCTGCGGTCCTTGGGGCGCAGCGGGTTGAAGTGCACGTTGCCGTCGCCCATATGGCCGTAGATCACCATGCGCGCGGCGGGCTCCAGCGCCAGCACCTTGGCCGAGGCGTCGCCGATAAAGGCGGCGATGCGCGACAACGGCACCGACACATCGCACTTGATGCTGCCGCCGGTGCGGGTCTGCGCGTCGGAGATTTCCTCGCGGATGCGCCAGAAGCGCTGGGCGTCGCCCAGGCTGGCGGCCACCGCGGCGTCCAGCACCAGTTCCTGCGCCAGCCCGGCTTCGAGGATTTCCATCAGCGTGGCGTTGAGGCTTTCGTCGCTGCCGCCGGAGGTGAGCTCGATCAGCACCATCCAGTCGTGCCGCGCGGGCAGCGGCGAGGCCACGTCGCCCAGGTATTCGAGCACCAGCTCCAGCGCGGGCGCGGAGATCAGCTCGAACGCGGTGACGGCCTGGCCGCCATGCTGCTTGGCTACGCCGAGCAGGCGCACGGCGGCTTCGGGGCTTTGCACGGCCACGAAGGCCACGGCATTGGCGCGCGGCTGCGGCATCAGCTTGAGCACGGCCGCCGTGATGATACCGAGCGTGCCTTCCGAGCCGACGAAGAGTTGCTTGAGGTCATAGCCGGTGTTGTCCTTGCGCAGGCCGCGCAGCGACGAGTAGATGCGGCCGTCGGGCAGCACGGCCTCGATGCCCAGCACCAGGTCGCGCATATTGCCGTAGCGCAGCACGGCGGTGCCGCCCGCGTTGGTGGCCAGGTTGCCGCCGATCTGGCAGGAGCCTTCCGAGCCAATGCGCAGCGGGAACAGGCGCTGCTCCTGCTCGGCGGCGGTGCGGGCCGCGTTGAGCGTCACGCCGGCCTGCACCGTCATGGTGTCGTTGATGGTGTCCACGGCCAGCACGCGGTTCATGCGGCCAAGGCTGAGTAGCACGGCGGTGCCGCTGTTGTCGGGCACCGATCCGCCCATCAGCGAGGTATTGCCGCCTTGCGGCACCACCGGCACGTCATGCGCGTGGCACCAGGCCATGACCTGGCTGACCTGTTCGGTGGTGGAGGGCATGACCACCACCTGGGCCTTGCCGCGGTAGATGCGGCGGTAGTCCGTGACGTAGGACTCGGTGTCGGCGTCGCCGCTCAGGCAGGCGCCGGCACCGACGATGGCCTGCATGGCGGCCAGGGTGGTGTCGGAGCAGAGGTGGGATTCGGTCGGCATGTGGGCGTGCTCTGTGGTGTAGGGGGCGCGGCGGCTGCCGCGCGGGGCATTAGTATGCCGCCGACGGCCCGGCTGCGGGCGCGGCGGTCGTGCCGATGAAGTCCGCGGCCAGCCGGCGCGCCGCGCCGGCATAGACCAGCACGTCCACGCCTGTCGCCACGAAGGTGCAGCCCAGTGCCAGGTAGCGGCGCGCCAGGGCGGGGTCCGAGGTCAGCGTGCCCGCGGCCTTGCCGCTGGCGACGATGGTCCGCATCGCGCCTTCGATGGCGGCCTGCACCTCGGGGTGGCCCGGGTTGCCGCGATGGCCCATGGAGGCAGCCAGGTCGGCGGGGCCGATAAAGACGCCGTCGACGCCGTCAACCGCGCAAATGGCTTCCAGGTTCTCCAGGGCCTTCACGGTTTCTGCCTGCACCAGCAGGCAGATCTCATCGTCGGCCACGGCCAGGTAGTCGGCGCGCGCGTTCCACTGCGAGGCACGGCCCACCGCGCTGCCCACGCCGCGAATGCCCTGCGGCGGGTAGCGGGTGGCCGACACCAGCGCGGCGGCTTGCTCGGCGGTATCCACCATCGGCACCAGCAGGTTCTTGGCGCCGATATCCAGCAGCTGCTTGATCAGCGGGACTTCGCCGGCCACGCAGCGCACCACCGGCTGCGAGCGGTACGGGGCGACGGCCTGCAGCGCATGCAGCGTGCCGCGCAGGTCGTTGGGCGCGTGCTCGCCGTCGATCAGCAGCCAGTCGAAGCCGGCCGTGGCCGAGACTTCGGCGAGGTAGGGCGATGCCATCGAGAGCCACAGGCCGATCTGGGGCTGGCTGGCCGCCAGCGCGGCCTTGAATGCGTTTTGTGCGGGCATGGTGTTCCGAAGTATGTCGTGGGCGTGGGTGGCGTGCCGCGGGGTCTTAGCCGAGCTGGCCCTGGCAAATATATTTGGTGTGCATGTAGTCGTCCAGCCCGTGGCGCGATCCCTCGCGTCCGTAGCCGGATTCCTTGACGCCGCCAAAGGGCGCGGCCTCCGAGGCGATGGCCCCTTCATTGACGCCGACAATGCCGGTTTCCAGCGCCTGGGCCACGCGCCAGATGCGGCGCACGTCGTTGGAGTAGAAGTAGGCGGCCAGGCCGAAGGGCGTGTCGTTGGCGTCGCGCACCACTTCGGCTTCATCGGTGAAGCGGAACACGGCGGCCACCGGGCCAAAGGTTTCCTCGCACGACAACGCCATTTGCGGCGTGGCGTTGGTGAGCACGGTGGGGGCGTAGTAGTGCGGGCCATCTTCCGGCCGCACGCGTTTGCCGCCGGTCACCACGACGGCGCCCTTGGCGACAGCATCTTCCACGTGGCGGGCGATCTTTTCCACCGCGCGGGCATTGATCATGGGGCCGATCTGCGAGGCTTCCTCGGTGGCGGGGCCGACCTGCAGCGCGGCGACACGCAGCGACAGGCGCGCGACGAAGTAATCGTGCACGCCAGCCTGCACGTAGACGCGGTTGGGGCAGACGCAGGTCTGGCCCCCGTTGCGGAACTTGGAGGCCATCAGGCCATCGACGGCGGCATCGATGTCCGCGTCGTCGAACACGATGAATGGCGCATTGCCACCGAGCTCCAGCGACAGCTTCTTCAGCGTGCCGGCGGATTCGCGGGCCAGGTGCTTGCCCACCGGCGTGGAGCCGGTAAAGGTGATCTTGCGCACGCGGCTATCCGCCAGCCAGGCATCGACCACGGCGGGCGTGTTGGCGCGCGAGGCGGTGACGATGTTCAGCACGCCGGGGGGCAGGCCGGCTTGTTGCGCCAGGTAGACCAGGGCCAGCGCGGTCAGCGGCGTGTCTTCGGCGGGCTTGGCCACCACCGTGCAGCCGGCAGCCAGCGCGGGCGCGATCTTGCGGGCGATCATGGCGAGCGGGAAATTCCACGGCGTGATGGCGGCTACCACGCCCACCGGCTCCTTGAGCACCAGCATCTTGCGGCCGGGGACGGACTCGGCGACGATCTCGCCGCTGATGCGGGTGGCTTCTTCGGCGAACCACTCCACGTAGGACGCGCCGTACAGCACTTCGCCGCGGGCCTCCTTGATGGGCTTGCCTTGTTCGGTGGAGATGATCTGGGCCAGGTCCTCCTGGTGCTCCAGGATCAGGGCGTGCCAGCGTTTGATGATCTGCGCGCGGTCGCGGGCGGTGCGGCGGCTCCAGGTGGGGAAGGCGGCTGCGGCGGCGTCGGTTGCCTGGATGGCGTCCTTGGTGCTGCTGTCGGGGACCGAGGCGAAGATGGTGTTGGTGGCGGGGTTGGTGACATCCAGGCGGTGGCCGGTGTGGGCGGCGGACCACTCTTGGCCGATTAGGTTGCTGGTGCGCAGCAGGGCGGGGTGGGTTAGGGGGAGTGGGGTGGATGTCATGGTTTTTGGGCTACGGGAGGGTTGACTGCAACTGCTTAAATTCAATGACAACTGCAACTGCAGTTTCACCTCCCCTTCGGGGAGGCGACCTACTTTTTTGTCTTGCCAAAAAAGTAGGCAAAAAAGGCGCGCCGGATGGGGCGACTACCCCTCGGGATTCGACGAAAAGAGCGGCCGGGACCCAAACTCGCATCGCCTTAAGGCGATACTCAGACATGGGTCCCTCTTTTCCGCTCTTTTCGC
>NZ_BAAILO010000294.1:0-28951 GCF_054589115.1 Cupriavidus sp. 8B
ACCATGCGCACCGTGATCTTCCTGATCGCCGGAAAGCTCGACTTCTCCGCGATCAACCCGCATGCCGCATAACCCACTCATTTTTCAAAAGAGCCTTTATTGGCTGTGCCCTGGGCGTGCACGGAGAGAAGAAGTGATCTGATGGTGTGGGACCAGTCCGCGCCAGTCCTCATCCAAACCGATTTCGGCGGACACACCAATTGCGCGACCTGCCTGCGCACGCAACGCCGGAATTTCCTGTCGGTCGCGACCTGCTCGGGCGGCCGTCAACAGGCATCGATGCAGACGGCTGATCGCGACGTCCGCACTGCATAGCAGCTCCTGCGATCTGTCGCGAATCGGGCCGCTTGAGATGCTGCATGCAGCGTCTTCCTGCGTAATGCTGTCAAAGCCGGTGAAGTGGCCGTTGCGCTGCTGGACCCGATCCTGGCCGAAACCGTTAGCCAAGGACATCGTGTTCGGGGAATCGCAAGTGTCCTGCGTCATTCCATACTTACGGAGTGTGGGGTCATCAAGCCCAACGAAGGTGAGTTGCTGCGTGCGCAGCGGCTCGTCCCCGATATGCTTCTCAGCGTCCCACCAGATGTGGAAGAAATTGCAACGTTCGTCGTTGACCGGAACTATCGCCAGCAACAGGTCGCCGTTTGCGTTGGCGATAAAGCACGGGGCAATGAACGATGTGACGCGGGCAATCCGCTTCTCATCGCTTTGCCGGATCGCCACATAATGAAAGCCGAAGTCCGTTTCATCTGCTTCGATGATGGGCGCCGCGTCGAACTGCATGTGCGTCGTCTTCTTTGCGTAGTCGAGATCGGAGTCATTGGTTTTGGCAAGTGCCGATCCGTGAAGTACTGTCAGGTGGGACGAGTCGACAAGCCCCTCAATGACCTGAACATAGTTGCAGTTGACGATGGCACGAACATTGATGCGATTGGAATCCGGCAGATCCATGAAAGGCCAGTGTGGGAACGGCGGCTCTTCGCCCTTAGGACCCAGGTAAGCCCAAACGATACCGCCAGTCTCGCGAACCGGATAGGTTCGGCCCTTGATGCGATCCTTGAACTTGGGGTCCCCGACGTTAGGCGTTTCCAGCACTGTTCCATCAACCGCGAACTTCCAGCCGTGATAAATGCAGCGCAGGCCATCGCCTTCCGATCGGGCCAACTGCATTGACGCGCCCCGGTGCAAACATCCCTCAGCATAGAGGCCAGGGCGTCCTTGCTGGTCACGCCATACGACAAACCTTTCGCCAAGGACCTCGATGGTCTGAGGCTCCCCGTTTGGTTGAGGCATATCGGATGACTGCACTACCGGCAACCAGAATCGGCGCATGGCGTTGCCCATGGCGGTGTTTGGGCCGGTGCGGCAAATCAGTTCGTTGTCCTGACTGGTCAGCATGTTGATCCTCTTTCTTCAGAAATGACGGCTAGTAGATTCAAAGATCGACTAGCAGTCGTGGAGTCTTTGCGCGGGAGCAGCACGGCATGAAGCAGTCATTGCGTTCGTGTTCGTCGCTCGTAAGATAAAGATCCCGATGGTCCGGGATACCGGACAACACCTTGGTCATGCAGGTGCCGCAAACTCCTTGCTCACAGGAAAGAGGCAAGTCGAATCCGGCGTCCAGAAGTGCGTGGGCAGCGCTCTGGTCTGCGGCGACCTTGATGACCTTGCCGCTGCTCTTGATCTCGATTTCGAACGGAGAGTCAGCGGTGTGGTCGATTGGCGCCGCAGCGAAGTACTCGCGATGCAGGTGTTCTTCGTCCCAACCGAGCTCGCTTGCCGTCTGAAGGATGTGGTTCATGAATCCCGCAGGTCCACACACGTACAGGTGCTTGTCGGGTGATGGGGCGCCTATCGCGAAGCGCGCATCAAGTTGTTGCTCAGGGGCTGCATCGTCAACATGAACGCGTACCTGGTCGCGAAAATCCTCCGCTTGTAGACGGTCGACAAACGCCATCCGCGATAATGTGCGGCCGCAATAGTGCATCTCGAAGGGGCGGCCATCGCGCGCGAGCTGCTGCGCCATGCAAAGGATGGGGGTAATACCAATGCCGCCAGCGAAGAGCACAGAGCTGGTCTTCTCGCCATGTAGGGCGAAGTGATTGCGAGGGGGACTGATCGAAAGCATGTCTCCTTCGCCAATAGTATCCACAAGTGTCGCGGAGCCTCCACGAGATTCTGGTTCGCGCAGTACGCCGATCCGATAACCCGAGTGTTCGGTGGGCAATTCGTACAGGGAGTACTGCCGTACCAGCCCTCCGGACAAATGCACATCAATATGCGAGCCGGCCTCGAATGCAGGCAGGGTCGCTCCCGTTACCGGTGTGAGTTCGTAGCCAGCAATGCCTTCGGCCAGTAACGTCTTCGCGGTGACTTTCACTTGCAGCAAACTATCCATCACAGTTCCAATATCTTCCATGGAAGATCATTAGGTAAAAAAAATCAGCTGATGACAGTGCGTCGCCGCTGTATGACTACAGGGGAACCGCCCAGTTGACGATGGACCAGCCAGCGCGCGAGGCCTTGGTCCATCACCCGCACATGTTCCGGAAACCAGTCCACCAGTGCTTGCGCGAAGGAGCGAACTACGTGGGTTCGCCCTTCGGCCAGCATCGCACGCACTTCGGATGCCGACTTGAGAACCGCCGCGTGTTCGTCGATGTGGCACCCCGCTGATCCATAAGCTGTCTCACGCATCGCGGAATCTTCTTCGCCAAAGTGACGATGTGCGTGCTCAGTGAAGGTGTCCAGTGCTTGCTCAAGGCAAGCGTCTTCGGTTGTCAGCAACGCGTGCACACATGCGACGAACTCTCGATGCGTCTCGTCCATCGTTTGATGGTCGAGCGAAAAGTCGTCGTGCCAAGCAAAGCCGGGGGTCTCCATCATATGCATCCTCGATCGATTACATCCAGAGGCTCATACAGAGCAGGCTCACCACCCACGTATGCCAACGGCCGGTCGAGTCGCACTGCTTTCGGCATGAAGAAGCTCGGTATCCCGCGGCATCCATCCGCGTGAAACATACATTCGCTTGCTCCTCCGCTGAGCCAAACGCCCCACCTGCTCGTCCGTCGCCTACTGCCCGTAGATGCGATCTGACGAATAGCGATCCATCCAGCAGCCTTCTGTGGATGACACGAGGCAACTTTCACCGGCGGGTCGCGCAGAAAATGTCTTCCACGGAAGAGTAGATAGCAACGACAAACATGTCGAGCTAGGGAAAACACCAACCATAGTGAGTGGTGATGGATGATGCACCTCGAAAAGCAGGATGCTTCCTGGGAAGACATGTAATGCGTATTACGACTCAGGGAAACTCTGTAAGCGAGCGTGGTTGACATTGACTCATGCCTAGATCTATCTTCCATGGAAGATAAGAGTTGGCTCACAAATGGAGGAGAAAGAGGAGATGAAACTACGGTCAACTCGGCTCAATAGCCGGCTCCGGCGGCCGTTGGCGCGCTGCGCGCTGGCTCTTGCAACCATGGTCGTCAGCGGTGGTACGCATGCCTATGACGGGGCAGCACTGGCGCCCGGTCTCACGTTGTACGGTCTTATCGACACGGGCATTGAGTATGTGAGCAATGTGGGAGCCCAGAAGTCGGGCGTGGTGCGCATGCCGTCGCTCACAGGTTCGTATCCATCACGATGGGGCCTGCGGGGCATCGAAGACTTGGGGGGCGGATACAAGTCGATTGTGGTCCTCGAATCAGGTTTTGCACCGAACCAGGGCTCCGCCAACCAGAGTGGACGTTTGTTTGGAAGACAGGCTTATGTGGGCCTGATTGGGCCATGGGGAGCCGTCTCCCTGGGGCGCCTGTACTCTCAAATCTACTTATCGCTGATCGGCGACACAATGGGCCCCAATATCTTTGCGGCTGGCCTGCTCGATACCTATCTGTCGACCGCGCGGGTTGACAACGCGATTGACTATACCCTCAGCTTCTCCGGGTTCACTATAGCTGCCACCTATTCGCTTGGCCGTGACGCGGTGGCACCAGCAGCAGCTGGCGGATGTGCGGGGGAGTCGCCTTCAGACTATCGGGCATGTAAATCGATGTCGGTCCTGCTGAAGTACGAAGCGCCGACCTGGGGGGTCGCCGGGGCGTTTGATCGAAACTATGGCGGAGGTGGCACTGGCTCCCAACTGCCGAATAGCTCACAGACCGACACTCGTAGTCTCATCAATGGCTACGTGAAATTTGGAACTGCCACAGTTGGTGCGGGCTACCTTCACCGGATTAACCACGGATTTGTCGCGCCGGGTGTGTTCAACAAGTCGAGCGACTACTGGTGGATTGGCGGGGTCTATCTCCCTGTTCCGCAAGTCTCACTCGATTTGCAGTATGGGCATCTCGGGGTGAGCGGTACTCAGCTGGGTGCATCTGTCATCGCCGCGCGTGCCTCGTACCTCTTCTCCAAGAGGACTGCGGCGTACATCACCGCGGGACGCATATTCAACCAACGTGACGCGGCGATTACGGTTGATGGTGGTGCACTCCCGGGCACTTCGAATCCACTGCCCGGCGTGAATCAGTCAGGCGTCATGGTAGGTATTCGCCATAAATTCTGACGTCACATGGAAAAGACGCCCGCATCCACACATACAAAGACTTGCATTTGAGGAAACAGTACATGTTCACACAACCAATCAATCGATGGTGGAACGTGGTTGCCGGATCACTCTGCGTGGCTGTCGGCGCGGGCGTGGTTGGCGTCTACATGTTTGGGGTATTTGCAAAATCGATTGGTGCTGAGTTCGGGTGGTCGCGCGCTTCGGTATCCCTGGGGCTGACCGTCTTCGCATTGGCGTCAGGTGTCGGGTCACTGACGCTGGGCATGGCTATAGACCGATTTGGCTTGCGCAAGGTCACATCGATTTATGTCGTACTTTTCGGAGGATCAATCGCGCTCGTGCCGTTGATGCCACCACGGCTCGATTTGTTCCTCGTAGCATTCGGCGTCATGGGGTTCTTTGGATCCGCCGCTACAGTGATGCCGTATGCAACAGCCATTTGCACCTGGTTCAACCGCAAGCGCGGACTCGCACTTGGACTGGTGAATGCCGGTACCGGCATTGGCGCTGCACTGATGCCCCTGTACGCCAGCTTTTTGCTGTCGCGCTTCGGCTGGCGCGGCGGTTACTGGGGCGTTGCGGCGTTGGTCACACTGGTTCCCGTTGTGGCCTTGGCGTTACTCGTACGGCTACCGGCCGGTCATGAGCAAGCGCACAAGCCGGGACGCCACGCCAAAGAGCCGAGCGACGCCGGCCACTCGGTTCCTTTGGGAACGATCTTGAATTCGAGCAGGCCATTCTGGCTGATCGCGATTGCGATCTTCACCGTTTCGGTCGCAACGTTTGGCGCAATCTCTCAGCTTGTCCCGATCGCGACAGACCGGGGTCATTCGTCGATGGCCGCGGCAGGAATGCTCTCTACCGTAGGCATCGGCTCGTTGATTGCCCGGTTGGCAGCCGGATATGTGATGGACCGGATCTTCGCTCCCTATGTTGCAGCGGCTGTATTTGTTCTGGCAATGATTGGCATGGGCTTGCTGATTGGCGCGAACTCCGTGGTGGCCATGACGCTCGCCGCTGTCATGGTTGGAATTGCGGCAGGAGCGGAAGGCGACATCCTGACCTTCCTGGTCAGTCGGTATTTTCCAATGGGTTCTTTCGGCAGCGTTACTGGCGCCATTTGGGTGACGTGGGCATGGGGCGGAGCACTAGGTACCTATCTGCTTGGACTGTCGTTTGACATTACGCATTCGTACAGCGCGGCAATCGGCGGATTCGTTGCGGCACTGGCAGCCGGCACCATCGCCATTCTGAGGATCGGGCCGTATGCCTTTCCGCCGCATCAAGGGGAAGCCCGGACCACCTTGGCCGGCGCCGGAGATGGCAACGCCCTGAATGATGCCTCAGCCTGACGATAAGGATGCTACGTGCTGTATCCCTGGTAACGGCGTGCAATCAATATCTCGAGTTGTGCTTGTCTCCGTGATCCCGGCAAATCCCCATTTGCCAGGCCGGGATCTTTTGGTGCCGTGCTTGCACGGCACAATTTTCAAGCAAGCCTCACCGATCGCGGCAACCCCGGCGACAGGAGATCAAGGAGATCACTATGGCAATCAAGACAAGTTCCCCGGTCATATCCAGCGTGGACAATGGTATAGGCATAGTGATGCTGAATCGGCCGGATACGCTCAATGCCATCAACCATGAACTCGCCGCTGCGTGGGCGAGTGCGATTGACCGGGCTGTCAGCGATGCGGCGGTACGCGCGATCCTTCTCTGCGCCGAGGGGAAGGGCTTCAGTGTAGGTGGTGATCTTGCATTCTTCGGCGAAAATCTGGGCCCTGGCCTGGCTCCTTTGCTCGGAGAAATCATTGACCTGCTCAGCGCGCCAGTGCAGCAGTTGCGCAACTCGAGCAAGCCAGTTGTCAGCGCAGTTCAGGGTGCGCTCGGTGGCGGTGGCATAGGCCTGGCGCTCAGCGCCGACGTGGTTATCTGCGACGCCAGCCTCAAGATGCGCTGTGGCTATGCTGCCATTGGCCTGTCGCCGGACGCGGGTGCGTCCTGCTTTCTGGCGGAGCGCATCGGCGAGGCGAGAGCGCGCGCACTATTCATGACCAACCGTACGGTCAGCGCGGAGGAATGTGCTGCACTTGGTATCGTTGATCGGCTTGTGTCAACCGAAGCGCTTCGTAGCGAAGCGCTTGAAACGGCACGCCAGCTTGCTGATATGTCCGCCACCTCGATGGCTGTTATCAAATCGCTCTGCAATCCACTGCGTGGCGATGCCCTTGCCGCGCAATTACGCGCAGAGCACGACGGCATGATGCGCTGCGCTGCAAACGCCGATGCCGTAGAAGGCATCGGCGCCTTCAGGGCGAAGCGCAAGCCGGTGTTCGGCAAATCCTCTTGATATGGGATTCGCGATCGTGTTGGGTTCGATTGCAGCCAGAGCTGATCCTACGCCGTCCAGTGTCGCCTGGTGCAGCGCATATCAGGGACAAGCCGAGGGCTTACGCGGGTATTTCTACTTGAAAATTCAAGTAGATCCATCTATGATAGTTGAAAAATCAAATACATGGCTGCCCGTAGAGCACATCTCAACGTGCCGGGCTTTCCTCTCAGGTGAAGCGCAGCAGTTGCGGCTTGATGCCCAACTCCCCAGCCCGTATCCCTAGCCCGAAAAGGACAAAATAATGGAAAAGCAAGCTCACAACTTCGCCGCCGTCGGCCGTATCCTCATTGCAGCTATCTTCATCATGAGCGGCCTGGGCAAGATCGGCGCGCCTGCCGCGACCCAAGCCCATATTGCCGCCGTGGGACTGCCGTTCCCGTTGTTAGGCTATGTAGTCGCAGTGGCGACCGAAGTCGGTGGTGGTCTTCTGCTCCTTGTGGGCTTGCGGACCAGGATCGTCGCAATCTGGCTGGCGGCCTTCACAATTGCCACCGCAGTCTTCTTCCACAATAACTTCGCGGACCAGAACACGATGATCCATTTCCTGAAGAACCTCATGATCACAGGAGGTCTCCTGCAAATCGTGGCTATCGGCGCGACTCGGTTCAGCCTCGACGCTCGCCGTCTGCGCGAGCGGATCGCGTAGCCTCACCCAAGGCCAGGAGCCGCGCTGCGCAGCGGGTCGATTGAGTAAATCATGGCGGACGCGCGTGTGCGCCAACTTCCCGTATGCACTGGCAGTTCCGTCCGGAGACTATTGATACGGCGGTAGTGCGACGTGCCGCGTGCGGGCTTCGCGAGTCGCCAGGCCCGCCGTGTGTTGAGACTGTAGTGATCTGCCATGCGGCTCACGGCTCGTCTCCTCAGCGCGGGCGTCCACTTTCTTACCGCGATATCCTTCAGGATCGCGTTGTCCAGGCTCAACTCTGCGACCAGCTTTTTCAGCCCGCATTCTCGTCCTGCAACCGCTTCGGTTCGCGGACCTGATCCGATCGCAGGCCCACGTACCGCTTCTGTCACCCGTAAAGCGTCTGCTCGGAAATCCCGATCCGACGGGAGCGAGGTTAAAGCAGCTCGTCAAGCGCACCAGCGTTCTCGTACAACTTTAGCAGCATGGAGCGCAGTGCCTTTGCGTCGTCTGCGGTGAAACCGGAGAGGACCACCGCCTCATGGCGCTTCGCGATCGGGACGATGCGTAGAGCAAGTTCTTCCCCCTTTTTGGTCAGGACGACCCTGATCGACCGTCCGTCAGTCGTACTCCTCTCGCGGCTTACCAGCTCCTGACTCTCGAGACGGTCAATGATTCTCGACAGGGCGGAGATATCTGACGACGCATGTAGAGACAACTCGGACAAGGTCTGCCGGGGAACGTACAGGAGCGAGGCGCAGACTCGCCATTCGCTGAGGTTCAGGCCAAACGGCTTGAGTGCCTTTGAGAACGCGTTTCCCATCCGGTTTGTGGCACGCGCCATCAGGAAGGGAATCGCCTTTTCCAATTCTTCAGGTCTCTTGGGTGTGTTCACGGTCGTCGATGAGGTGAGGGTTTACGCTTGTACATATATTTGATAAATCAATTATACTCCGCTGCAGAGTAGTTGAAAAATCAAATAAAAATTGTCCAAGCGAACCTGTGTGCTACCCCACTTCCTCCTTACATGAGTGAGGTGGTACGCGCCGAACTGGAGCAGATCGATGAGAAACAAAATTGCGCTTGAAGAGCACTTTGCGATAGACCTGACTATCGACCAGTCGAAAATCTATGCACCGCCCGCGGTTTGGGAAATGCTGAAGTCCAATCTGATGGACATTGAGCAGCAGCGGCTCGAGCGTATGGAGCAGGGCGGAACCGAGTACTCGATCCTGTCGCTCAACTCGCCAGGCATCCAGGGCATTCCGAATGCAAAGGAAGCGATCGATATTGCGAGGCGAGCCAACGATGTTCTCGCTGAGCATGTTTCCCGGCACCCATCCCGCCTGGGGGGATTTGCTGCGCTGCCTATGCAGGATCCTGATGCCGCGGCGCGGGAACTGGAGCGGAGCGTCAAGGAACTTGGCTTTCACGGTTTTATGGTGAACGGATTTTCACAGGTGGGTGATGCCGAAAGTGTCGTGTACTACGACGCGCCGCAGTACACGGACTTCTGGGCCAGCGCGGCGGCGCTCGGCAAGCCGTTCTACATGCACCCCAGGGATCCGCTACCGTCCCGTGAGCCGATCTACGACGGCTTTCCGTGGCTTACCGCCGCGACTTGGGCGTTCGCGGTTGAGACAAGCATTCACGCACTGAGGCTGATGACGTCAGGTCTCTTCGACCGCAATCCCGGGCTCCAGATGATTCTCGGCCATCTGGGCGAGGGGATTCCGTTCAACGTCTGGCGCGTCGACCACATCCTGCGCAAGGCGCCGCGAGGACTGCCATGCAAGCGGACTGTGGGCGAGTACCTCAGAGAGAACGTCTACGTAACTACCAGCGGAAATTTCAGGACCCAGACTCTCTTGTCCACGATGCTGGAAGTTGGCAGTGACAGGATCATGTACTCGGTTGACTACCCGTTCGAAACGCATGACGAAGCTGCGCAGTGGTTCGACTCCTGTTCGATCAGCGAAACTGACCGCGTGAAGATCGGCCGGGACAACGCACGGCGATTGTTCGGACTTGCGTGAGAGTCGGTGGGCACTGCTTCGGTTTCACCTGGATATCGGTTCTAGCGACCTGTCGTGCGGACCTGCGGCATGTGCGGAATTTTGTAGGCGAGCTTTGCTGATCGCCGAATGTCAGCTTCTCGAAACGGAAGTTCTCTGTTGTAGAGCGGCCTCATGCTTAAACGGAACGAGGTGCAATCTTGATCCCTGGTACTCCCCAGCAAGTCGAAGAGGCTGGTCCAACGGCTATCGACATTGCCGCCCTGATCGATAGCCAGCCCCTGAGTTCCTTCCAGAAATGGATCATGGTGCTGATTGGCTGCACCGTGGTGATGGACGGCTTCGACGTACAGGCATTGGGCTTTGTCGCGCCCGCGATCGTTCAGGCCTGGCACATCAGTCCTGCAAGCCTCGGCCCTGTTTTCGGTGCGGGCTTGTTCGGGATGCTTGCGGGTGCAATCGTACTTGGGGCTATGGCCGATCGAGTGGGACGCCGGCCGGTGTTGGTCTGGGCGACCGTTTTCTACGGCCTGTGCATGCTCGGTACCACCCTTGTTCAGACGATTCCGCAGTTCCTTGTGATTCGCTTTATGACCGGTGTCGGTATCGGTGGAGTGATGGGTAACGCCATCGCGCTGGTCAGCGAGTACAGTCCGCACAAGCAGCGGGCATCGCTGATGACTTGGGTTTCATGTGGGTTCACGGGCGGCGCAATCGCTGGAGGTCTTCTCAGTGCAGCTCTGGTGCCTGCTGAGGGCTGGAAGTCGGTATTCCTGGTCGGCGGTGTTTTGCCACTGCTGGTCGCTGTGGCGATGTTGAAGTATCTGCCGGAATCGCTGCAACTGCTTGTGATTAAGCGACGCAATCCAGAAAAGATTGCTCAGTGGCTTGGCCGGATCGCACCGAATGTGCATATTGGAGCGTCAACCAGCTTTGTTGTGCATGGACAAACACATGCGAAGGCTTCCGTTGGCGAACTTTTTCGAGAGGGCCGCGGCACGACTACGCTGTTGCTATGGGGGATTAACTTCGCAAACCTGCTAGATCTCTTTTTCCTGTCAAACTGGCTCCCGATGCTTTCCATGCGTGGCGGAGACGGCACTGCGACGGCGGTGCTCATCGGCACCTCATTGCAGATCGGAGGTACTGCGGGCGCGTTGCTTGTGGGGCCGCTGATGGACCGCTTCGGCTTCTATCGTGTACTGACGCTCGGCTTTCTGATCGGGACGGTTTCGGTCGCAGCTGTCGGCATCCCTGACTTGTCGCTTGGCTTGCGCTACGCAGTCGTATTGATAAGCGGGGTCTGCATTGTCGGCGGGCAGCCGGCGATCAATGCGCTCACCGCTACGCTGTATCCAACTTCGCTTCGGGCAACCGGGGTTGGCTGGAGCCTGGGAATTGGACGGGCCGGTTCGATCGTGGGTCCTGTAGTGGCGGGACAACTCATTGAGCTGCACTGGTCAAATACCGCACTGTTTATTGCGGCAGCGGTGCCTGCATTGATCGCGTGTCTCCTGCTGGTTGTTCTCGCGGGTGTTAAGGGCGGAAATCGAACCGATGACGGCTCGGTGCCCATCTTGAACCATCGATGACGACTATATCCAGCTTGATTCTCGAGTAGACATGCCGGCGGATGCCTGAGCACTCAGGTACCGGAGGTGACAGGAGCCAATATGAGCATTTCGATCGCGGTGAACGGCAAGCGTCACCTTCTGACGGCACCAGCAGATACGCCGCTGCTATACGTGCTGCGCAACGACCTCCAGTTGAATGGCCCAAAATTCGGTTGTGGCGAGGCACAGTGTGGCGCCTGCACGGTGCTGATTGGCAACCAAGCGACACGCTCATGTGTTCTTCCCGTTGGTGCGGTAGGTGCGGCTCAGGTGACCACTATCGAAGGCCTGGGCAAGGCCAAACGACTTCACGCATTGCAGAAAGCTTTCCTTGCTGAGCAGGCCGCACAGTGCGGCTATTGCTCGAGCGGGATGCTGATGGCCGCGAAGGCGCTGCTCGACCGGAACCCATATCCGGACGAGGCGACCATACGGCGCGAGATGGCCGGCCAGAAATGCCGGTGCGGCGTACACAATCGAATCGTCCGCGCGATCCAGCGGGCTGCGGAGGAGTTGCGCGGATGAATACCGTCAAACTTTCCCGGCGCGCGTTCGGGAAACTGGCTGGAGCAGTCATCGCGACGTTCTCGCTCGCGCCATTTTCGGAGTTTGCGCAAGCCGAGCCCGATCTCCCGGTCGATCTTCGTGCCAATCGAAGGCTCGACGGTTGGATTCGAGTCGACCGCGAAGGCACAGTCACCATTTTTACCGGAAAGGCTGAGCTGGGTCAGGGCATTCTCACTGCGCTCTCGCAAATCGCCGCGGACGAACTCGATGTGGATCTTGCTCGTGTTCGCATGATATCGGCGGATACGACCCGCAGCCCGAACGAGGGGTATACCTTCGGCAGCCAATCAGTCGAGCGGAGTGGGGCGGCATTACGAATTGCCGCAGCTGAAGCGCGAGCCGTTCTGCTAGCTGCGGCTTGCCGGCGCTTCGATGTGTCGCAGTCGGATCTCCGGGTCGAGAACGGTGTGATTCTGGTTGCCGATGGTCGTCGCGCCACTTACGCCGACCTCGTCAGGGACGAACGAGGACTGCTCGCACGCGAGGTGACTGCAGCGGGCACCCCAAAGCACCCATCGGAGTATAAGTTGGTTGGCAAGTCGGTGCCTCGCATTGACTTTCCCGCGAAGTTTACTGGTGGCGCGGCGTTCGTTCAGGATATACGCCTTCCCAATATGCTGTTTGGTCGTGTAGTGCGGCCGCCGAGATATGGCGCAAAGCTGATTTCGGTGGACGACTCGTCGATAAGGCGGCTCCCAGGTGTAGTCACTGTTGTTCGCAATGGCAACTTTCTCGGCGTGATAGCGGAGCGGGAAGAGCAAGCGATCAATGCGCGCCGTGCATTGATGGAGGCAGCGCAGTGGAGCAAAGATTTTGTGCCGCTGCCGGACGTGGATCATCTCCAACAGGCATTGCCTCGCTGGAGGAGTGAGGATTCGGTGGTTAGCGTAGCGGGGCAGGATACCCCTGCACCAGATGGCGGGATGCAACTGGAAGCGACTTACTCTCGCCCCTATCTTTCGCACGCGTCACTTGGCCCCTCGTGTTCCGTTGCGCTGCTCAAGGATGGGCGCATGACTGTGTGGTCTCACACGCAGGGAGTGTTTCCGCTGCGCGGCGATCTCGCCACGGTGCTTGAATTGCCCACAAGCGCGGTCGACGTGGTGCACGTTCCGGGTTCCGGTTGCTATGGCCACAATGGCGCTGATGACGTAGCGCTCGATGCAGCGCTGCTTGCCCGCGAAGTGGCGGGACGGCCGGTAAAGGTTCAATGGATGCGCGATGATGAATTCGCGTGGGCGCCGATCGGTCCCGCAATGGTGATGCAGGCGAAGGCAGCCCTGTCTAAAGACGGCCGGATCGCCGACTGGAACTATGACGTATGGAGCAATTCGCACGCAATGCGGCCAGGCCAACCCGGCGGTGTCAATCTGCTCGCCGCCTGGCACCTCGCTAAGCCTTTTCCACCGTCTTCACCGGCGCGTATTCCACAGCCATACGGTAACGGTGACCGCAATGCCGTGCCAGTCTACGATCTGCCGCGCAGGAAAGTGACCAACCATCAACTGCTGGATGCGCCCGTCCGCAACAGTTCGCTGCGCACCTTGGGCGCTTTCGGAAACGAGTTTGCGATCGAGTCGTTCATGGACGAGCTTGCTCTCGCAGCAAACGCAGACCCGGTTGCGTTCCGCCTGGCGCATCTGAGTGATCCGCGTGCGATCGCTGTGGTGCGAGAGGCGGCAAATCGTTCCAATTGGCAACCCGCGGTGAAAGGCGATGGGCAGCGTGGACGTGGCTTCGCCTATTCACGCTATGAGAGCATTCAGGCGTATGTAGCAATCGTCATCGATGTGAACGTTATCCGCTCAACGGGTGTCATCAGCGTTGCAAACGTGACTGCTGCAGTGGACGTGGGCCGCGTAATCAATCCTGACGGCGTGAAAAACCAGATCGAGGGTGGCATCGTTCAGGCGCTGAGCTGGGCGCTCAGGGAGCGCGTCACGTTCAATCGTTCGGAAATCACCTCGCGCGGCTGGCAGGAATATCCGATCTTGACCTTCGCCGAGGTGCCGCCGATCGACGTCGTATTGCTGGACCGTCCCGACGAACCTTCTCTTGGCGCAGGCGAATGTTCGCTCCCCCCGACGGCCGCCGCGCTGGCGAATGCTGTGGCGAATGCGATCGGCACACGCTTACGCGATTTACCTTTTCTGCCGAGCAAGGTCTTGGAGCGTCTTGCCTGACGCGTGCTCGTACGTGGCCAGCAACCGGCATGGCGAGTTCGTACAGAGCTGCGTAGATAACTCACATAGCGTGGCTGCCTCGTTCAGCGTGAGTGCGTAATCCGGCCATGGTGACATTCATGGCCAGAGCACAAGGGGCCCGATTACAAGATTAATGCGTGCAACGCTGAAATCGTGAACGGAAGATTGGCGCGACTGATCGCGGAACGCCGGACAAGATCAAGCGTCTAGAGGCGCCTGTACGGCGATTCAAACAGATCGAGACAGAGCCCCTGGCTGCATCCGGTAGAGAAGGGGCGGGAGACGGAGGTTGTACGTGGAAACTCAAGTCATCATCGTTGGAGCCGGACCGGTGGGGCTGACGCTCGCCATCGATCTTGGCCGGCGCGGCATTGAATGTGTCCTCATCGAACAGAAGGCAGAGCCCCAGTTTTTGCCGAAGATGGAGCGCTGCAACGCGCGGACCATGGAGATCTTTCGCCGGCTTGGCCTCGCGGACCGGATCAGGGCCGCCGGCATGCCCGAGGACATCCCCATGGATATCCAGATCATTCGCTCCATGGTGGAACCGCCGATCCTGCGTTTGCCCTATCCATCTGTGGCGCAGGCTCGGGCACGCACACGCCAGAGCAAGGATGGCAGTCTGCCGCTAGAGCCTTACCAGCTCATCTCGCAGTACACGCTGGAGCCGCTTCTCCTGGAGGAAGCCGAGCGCATTCCGGCCGTCACCGTGATGCGGGGCACGACGTTTCTGGATTTCACTGAACAGTCCGACGGCGTTCTGGTGGCAGTCAGCGACGCGGACGGTGTGCGAAGCACATTGAGGGCGGCCTATCTCGTCGGCTGCGACGGTGGCGCGAGTCGCGTACGCAAGCAACTCGATATCCGCCTGCAGGGCGAGGGAGATATTGCGCGGCTGCGCCAGGGGCTGTTTCTTTGTGAGCAGCTCTACGAGCGGCTGCCGATGGGCAACGGGCCAGGGCGGGGGCGGCACTACCTGGTGGCAGGCGGACCGCCTACCTTTATGATCATGCAGGACTCGACCCGGCACTGGACGGTCCACTCTGCCGTCGAAAGCGACGAGGCGATGCGGCGGATGTTCGAGCGGATCATCGGGGTTCCGCTTCCCTACGAGATGCTGTATTGCGCAGAATGGCGGCAGAATCTGCTGCTGGCCGAATGCTACGGAAAGGGAAGGGTTTTCCTTGCGGGCGATGCGGTGCACCTCGTGATCCCGACGGGCGGTCTGGGCATGAACACCGGCGTCGGCGATGCAACGGATCTTGCCTGGAAGCTGGCTGCTACGCTGGAAGGGTGGGGCGGTCCCGGATTGCTGGCGTCCTATGAAGCTGAACGGCGACAGATCGGCGAACGAGTAGTCGGCGCGTCGCGCTACGCCTCACAAGGCTACCGGGCCTGGCTGGCAGAGGTGCGCCCAGAGATCGGGGACGATACACCCGAGGGCGAATCTGCACGCGCTCATCTTGCCGACGTTGCCAACGTGGAGCAGCGTAAGTCGAACGAGATGATCGGCGCGGAACTTGGCTACCGCTACGTAGACTCGCCCATTATCGACAATGTGCCAGGGGGGCCGCAGCACGACGTGCGCGTCTATCAGGCGACCGCCTGGCCTGGAGAACGGCTTCCCCACATGTGGCTCGCCGACGCAAGCGCCATCCAGGACCGGCTACGGTCGGACCGCTACACGCTGATCGACGTTACGGGCGAGCACGATCCGACTCCACTCGTTTGCGCTTTCGAGGTACTCGGCGCATCGCTAGATGTGCTTGTAGTCCCGGATTCCGCGCTTCGCTGCGTCTATGGGCGCGACCTGATTCTCGTTCGGCCAGATATGCATGTCGCGTGGCGTGGCGACCGGCTCCCGGAGGCAGTCGACGATCTTGCTGCGCTGGCGACCGGCCGCCGTGGCGGCACGAACGGCTAGATACCTTGCGGCGGCGGCACCGCTGGTTTCGGCGAGTGCTCTACATGCCTGCGGCCCTGAAGCGGCGCGATGCAGGTGGCAATCACGTCAACAGGCACGAGTCATCGCTACGCGTGTGGGGCCGTCTTGCGGTGCCCGCTTCACAGGCGCCGGTGGGCGGTTTGTCGGCGCCGAGTGCGGACGCTGCGTTTTTTAGCTCCGCGGCCATTACTCGTCGATGACCTGTACTTCCCTGAGTCAGTAGAACGGCCCGCCATTGGGTTGTTCGCGGCTCCGTCTGCCGACGAAGGATTTGCAGTAGCGATGCTTGCCGAGTCTGTCGGGAGACATGAGCAGCCTCTTCGCGTCCAGGCGGCCCAATCAGTCACGCTTGATGTTCGCTGTCATCTGCGCGCCGTTGTCCGAGCGCTCATGCGCAGAGAGACGAAATTTGACTTCTACGGAAGATAAAAGTCACACAAAGGGAGACAAAAACATGGATTCAACATCGGCTCAACCAAATCAGCAACGCTGCGCGCGCGCTGTCTGGTGTGGCCTGACTGCGTTTGCTGCGCTCGCGTCCGGCTTCGCGCAAGCGCAAAGCGCGAGCGCTGCGCAGGCACCAGGGATGACCCTCTATGGCCTCATCGACACCGGGGTCGAGTACGTGAGCAACGTTGGCTCTAAGAAGGACGGTACGGTCCGCATGCCGTCGCTTACGGGAGCGTTGCCTTCAAGGTGGGGTCTGCGTGGTATCGAGAGTCTGGGTGGCGGTTTGAACTCGATTTTTGTATTGGAGTCGGGGTTCGCGCCGCCCCAAGGCACTCTGAACCAAGGTGGTCGTTTGTTCGGAAGGCAGGCGTACGTAGGGCTTTTCGGACCATGGGGAGCAGTGACCCTCGGCCGTCTGTATTCGCAAATCTATTGGTCTTTGATCGGTGACACGCTGGCCCCCAATATTTTTGCGGCCGGTTTGCTCGATACCTATCTGACGGCAGCACGCGTTGACAACGCCATTGATTACACCGTCACGTTTTCCGGGTTCACGTTTGGCGCCACCTATTCGTTTGGGCGTGACGCGGTGGCGCCAGCGGTTGCTGGGGGATGCGCGGGCGAATCGCCCTCAGACTATCGGGCCTGTAAGGCGATGTCGGCAATGTTGAAGTACGAAGCGGCGAGCTGGGGTGTGGCGACCGCTATCGACCGCAACTATGGTGGGGGTGGCGCTGGTTCCGCGCTACCTCGGAGCTCACAGACCGATACCCGTGGTGTCATCAACGGCTATGTGAAGTTCGGCACGGCAACCGTCGGCGGGGGATTTCTCCACCGAAATAATCAGGGATCTGCCACTCCAAGCAGCAACTATTGGTGGCTGGGAGCAACCTACCTTCCTCAACCGCAAATCGCACTTGATGTGCAGTATGGGCGTGTGACCGTGAAGGGGAGCTCCACCGGCGGATCCGTCATCGCTGCACGCGCGATGTACTCGCTGTCCAAGCGCTCGGCCGTGTACATCACGGCGGGACGCATATTCAACCAGCGCGACGCATCGTTCACGATCGACGGAGGCGCTATTGGCACGGTGTCGCTCCCGTCAGCGGGAGTGAATCAGACGGGTGCTATGGTCGGTATTCGCCATAAATTCTGAACCCAGGGGGCTCGCTCGCATCCATTTGCAAGAGACGTGTGTCTCAAGGAGGTTGTGCATGGTCTGCGTGCGAGGTTCGTTGCGCCGCTCCGCGGCGGCGTGCCGTGGCACCAGGTCTTGCAAGATGAGCAAAAAGCAGCGGCATCCGCCGCTTGCAAAAGTCACTAAACTGTACTATCGTATAAGTTAGTGAGGGGTGGTCAGAGGAGATGAACGTCATCTCCGGCGCACGACTTCTGTTGCGCAATGGGATCACGGTCGCAGGCCATCTCACTGAAAATGGGAGGACCAATGGAAGACATTTTCCCGAACTCACCGAGAGCGTCATTGAGCGAATGAAAGGCGCTGAGCCTAGGCTCTGTGGTGGTGTCCTGGAGATTACCTATCGCCGAAGGCACGTTCGAGAGAATCCGGAAAGAATGGGACGAGCAGACCCGTCAGGAGGCTAGCTTGGCGCCGCCGCTGGAGCGCCTTCCGGCCGAGTATCGGGCTTTGTTTCGGCACACGGCGACTTACCCGGAGTTCCATCGCTTTATGCGCCAGGAGGCGACGACCGACAGTCCTCGCCTGCATTGGGTTGCGGAGAACTTGCTGACGCCCCTCATCGACCGGTTGCTGCCAAAAATCAAGGCTGCGCAGGCGGAGGGATTACTGCCGCCGGTTGAGCCGATCCTGTTTCATTACATGATGGTGAGTCTCACCGCTGGGTTGTCCGAATTCGGCCCGGAAATGCGAGCCACCTGCGGGCTGTCAGTTAATCGTCCAGAGGTCGCCCACGCGTATTGGTCGCTTGTGGAGCGCACTATATCAGGGGCCCTTTCCGGGACAACTGCGATGGGTTCCCGAAAGCGCAAACAAGAATGATGTTCCGTGGACCTCGCGTGGCTTGCTTACAGCTGGTTCTGCCGGTTACCGGTGAGCAATGGCGGTGTCCTTCTGTCCAGTCCGCGAGCCGCGATGCAGAAGATCTAAACGCTATGCATATCTTCTCGGTTGCAAAAAGGAAGGCGCCGCCCAAGAATCCCGCGTAGACAGTCACGTGTTTGCGCGCGTGCAAGTGAGAGGTACCTGCAAAGGTCCTGACGATCGAGAAAGACACCATAGTGGAGACGAACATGAACGCTAAACTCCTGGCTCGGCGATGCATCGCCCTGGTCGCAGTATTCGCCAGTTGCGCGGCGCTTGCTAACCCCTATCCAAGTAAGCCAATCACACTCGTTCTTCCAACTGCACCTGGGGGAGCGGTGGACAACCTCGCGCGCGTCTTCGCGCAACTGCTCAGTGCCCAAGTTGGTCAACCAGTCATTATCGACAACCGGTCCGGGGCAGGTGGAAATCTGAGTTCGGACTTCGTGTCTAAGGCACCTAGCGATGGGTATACGCTCCTGTTGACGCTCGGAAGCACCCTTACGATCAATCCTTCGCTCTATAGGAAGCTGCCGTTCGATCCCGTCAATGGATTCGAGCCTATTAGCGTTGTCGCCACAAGCCCATACGTGCTCGCGGCAGGCCCATCACTGTCCGTGAAATCGATTGGGGAGCTGATAGCGTTGGCGAAGAAGCAGCCCGGCAGCATTCACTATGCGTCGGCAGGAAACGGGACGCCAAATCATCTCTTCACCGTCATGGTGGAAGCAGCAGCCGGCATTGAACTCGTCCATATACCCTACAAGAGCGTGGCTGCCGGCTACTCGGACGTCGCCGGAGGAAGAGTGCAGTTGATGTTCGCGAGTTTGCCGAGCCTGACGCCATTCCTCAAATCCGGACAACTGCGGGCGCTGGGTGTGTCAAGCGCGAAACGCTCGCCATTGGCGCCGGGGCTTCCAACCATTGCAGAAACGCTGCCCGGGTATGAGGCTGTTGCCTGGTACGGCTTGCTTGCGCCGGCTGGCACACCGAAGGAGGTCATCAGCAAGCTCCACGAGGCAACTGTCAAGGTGTTGGGCAGCAAAGAGCTACGCGAGAAATGGGCCGAACAGGGCATTGAGCCGTGGGGCAGCACGCCGGTGCAGATGCGTACGCTCATGCATGCGGACCTTGAGAAATGGGCCAAGATTGTCAGGGCTACCGGAGCTCGCATCGACTGATCTGGTGCCCTCCTAAGGGAGGGCCGTCCTGGACTGGGATGCCCCTGGGAGCACGGTTAATATCCAATTCCTAAAATCCTGAATCTTGCGCTCAGTACGACGATGCTTCGAACTGGTCATGTAGTAGCCGTTCTCTGACACGGCATGATGATCGAACGGCGCCACCAAGCGCCCTTGCGCTATGTCCGCTTCCACATAGGCCAGTTGCATCACTGCCACGCCGCTGCCGCTGGCCGCTGCTTCACAGGCGAGGAGCCCATTCTGAAACCGTGGCCCGGTCGCCGCCAGGCGGGTGTCCATGCCAGCTGACTCCAGCCACTGCGCCCAGTTCTTCTCTCGAAATGACGAGTGAAGCAATGTTTGCTTACGCAAGTCCTCCGGCTTGCGCAGCGTTCGGGCAATCTTTGGGCTGCATACGGGGACAAGTTCGTCACGAAATAGCAGGACTGAATCAAAGTCAGGCCATGATGCCCCCCCGAACTGCACGAGAAAGTCGCATTGTTCGAAACCAATCTCCGCGCTACTTGCGATAGTTGTGACCTCGAGGTCTACGCCACGGTTACTGGAGAGAAAGCTCACCATCCGTGGCGCGAACCACCGAGCCGCAAATGTTGGTGCGAGCTTGAGCCGCAAGCGATTCGGTTCGGCATGCGCGACAACTTCCTGCATTGCCGTTTCCATGTCGTCAAAGCAATGCGTCAGCCGTGACAGCAGTTGCTCCCCTATAGCCGTCAGATCGTAACGACCACTCGTGCGGTCAAAGAGTTGCACACCAACACGGTCTTCAAGTGCTCTGACCTGTTGGCTGATGGCGCCGGGCGTGAGATTCAATTCAATGCAGGCCTGCTTGATGCTGCGTAGCCGCGCAGCGACTTCAAAGGCACGTAGTGCGGTAAGCGGCAACTTTGCTCTGTTCTTCACGATGTATTCCCGCCAGTTCAGGAAATCTAAACATACACCATATCGTAGCATCGAGAGCGGGTTCATTGGATCTGGAAGCCATGTTAGCGGGCAGCTTAAATATGGCATCGAACGCCCATTGTATAAACCGGTGAGGAAGATGGAGTGAGTAGAAAAACTAAACAGAGCGAAGAACATATCGTTTGTGTTGGCCGACACTGGAATCAATAATTGCCAAGAGCCAGCAATTCTGCTGACACCATCTTTGTGAACGTCCCGCGACATGCACTACTCAGATTACGAAGCACTGGACATTTCGACGTTCAGCGAGGAAAGCCGCTACAAGTTCCTCATGGGCGCCGTGGTTCCGCGTCCTATCGCGCTGGTCACTTCGCTTAGCGCCGACGGCGTTCTCAACGCGGCACCATTTAGTCAGTTCGTCGTCATTTCCGTGACGCCATCATTGCTGGGCATCGTGGTCCACGAGGGGGCTGCCGGGTACAAAGACACCGTGCGCAATATCCTCGCGTCGGGCGAATACGTGATCAACAGCGTGTCTGAGTCCATGGCGCGACAAGTGCAGGAATGCGCCATCCCGCATCCGCCTGACGTCAGCGAAATCGATGTCGTTGGTCTTCACACTCTCCCTTCAACGCACGTGGCTCCTGCACGCGTCAGCGAATCACTCCTACAGTTCGAATGCCGCCTTCACAGGGCGCTGGACTTTGGCGATGAAACGTCCCGAACCAAGCTCCTGGTAGGTGAAGTGGTAGTTGTCCACTGCGCATCAGGAGTCGTTTCGGGACACCGGGTCGATCATCAGCAGCTCAACCCGCTGGGCCGCATCGCGGGGCGGAGCTATTGCAAGACGGGGGAAGTACTCGATGTCTGAAGGAGGCGCACAAATGGCATCGGGAGTGCCCGGTCATCGAGTACCTCGCGCGCTGGACGGGGTGCGGGTCCTTGACATGTCGGGCCCGAGCGGGCAGTACTGCGGAAAGATGTTCGCTGATCTTGGGGCCGAAGTGATCCTGGTGGAGCCAGTCGGGGGCTCTTCTGTAAGAAGGGATGGTCCATTCATTGACAATCAGCCACATCCGGAACGCAGTATTCCGTTTGCCTACTTCAACTCGGGAAAGCGCTCCATCAGCATCGATCTGGACCTAGCCGAGGGGCAAGAGATCTTCCGGAAGCTCGTGAGCGAAATGGATGTATTGATTGAGTCGGAGAAGCCTGGCGTCATGGCACGCAGGGGTCTCGACTACGTCTCGCTGACTGCAATCTCGCCACGACTGGTGATGGCGAGCATTACCCCGTTCGGGCAGGATGGACCGTACTCACAGTACGAGTCTGAAGATATCGTCGCGCTCGCACTTGGCGGAATGCTCTATCTCGGCGGTTATCCCGAGACATCGCCAATCGCAGCACATGGCAACCAGGCTTACCTGGCTGCTGCGCAGTTCGCAGCCGTCGCAGCGATGATGGGAGTATGGGCGGCGGAGGCCGAGGGACTCGAGACGCAAGGGCGTCACATCGATGTTTCGATTCAGGAGTGCGTCGTGATGGGCATGGAGAACGCAATCCAGTTTTATGACCTGGAGGGTACCGTTCGAAGGCGCGAAGCGGGGCAGCAAAGGTGGGCAGGGGCGGGGGTGTTCGACTGTGCAGACGGGCAGGTGTACCTGATGGCTGGAGGGATCGTTCCCAATCAGTTCCGGGTGGCTAATGTCAGATGGCTCATGGAGGAGGGAGTATCGGAAGCGGAGCAGATGCTGGCGAAGAAATGGGACAATCCCGATTATCAGGCGAGCGATGAGGCGAAACAGATCTTCGCGGAATTGTTCGCCCCCTTTGCGCGCGCGCGTACCAAGGAGTACCTCTACTCTGAGGGCCAGTCGCGTCGCATCCCAATCTGTCCAATCAATACGCCACGCGATCTGATGGAGAACCGCCAGCTTGCGTATCGAAATTACTTTGTCTCCGTAGCACACAGCCACACTGGGAAGCCGCTGACAGTGCCGGGGGCTCCGTACGTACTAGGTTCCACTCCGTGGGGCATATCGCGGCCCTCACCACGGCTGGGGGAGCACACCAGTGAAATTCTGAGCGTGCTTGGCTATGACATCGCCGCGCAGGCGGCCTTACTCAAGTCGGGAGTGACGAATTGACGAACCTTCCACTTAAGGGCATTCGCGTTGCCGATTTCACC
This sequence comes from Cupriavidus sp. 8B, assembly GCF_054589115.1. Classification (NCBI taxonomy): domain Bacteria; kingdom Pseudomonadati; phylum Pseudomonadota; class Betaproteobacteria; order Burkholderiales; family Burkholderiaceae; genus Cupriavidus; species Cupriavidus sp. 8B. The sequence goes on from NZ_BAAILO010000294.1 coordinate 22,743, forward strand.
TGGATTGGAGCCGGCTCGTTCACCACGAAGCTGCTAGCTGACTTCGGTGCGGATGTGATCAAGATCGAGAGCCGCGAGCGTCTCGACTCGTTGCGGCTGAGTCGTCCATTCAAGGACGGTGTGTCCGGCGTGAATCGCAGCGGCTACTTTGCCGATCGCAACACCAGCAAACGCAGCATCACACTGAACTTGAAGCACGACAAAGGGCAGGAGCTCGCCCGTCAGTTGATAGCTACGAGCGATGTGGTCGCCAACAACTTCACTCCCGGAACGATGGAGAAGTTCGGGCTGGGCTATGACGCGGTACGGCAAATCAAGGCGGATATCGTCTATCTTGCCATGTCGATGCAAGGCGCCACGGGGCCGCATCACAGATACCTTGGCTACGGCCTCACTATCGGGGCGCTAACCGGGCTGCAATTTCTTTCCGGATTGCCGGACCGCGAGCCTGCTGGTACGGGAACGAACTATCCAGACCATATACCGAACCCGTGCCATGCGGCGTTCGCAACGCTTGCAGCGTTGCGTCATCGGCGACGTACTGGTGAGGGACAGTTTATCGACGTGGCCCAGACGGAGCCGACCGTCGCCCTGCTTGGTCCTGCCGTCGTTCACCATGCGGTCAACGGCGAACTGAGCACACGAAGTGGAAATCAACGTCTGCCCGCATTCCCTCACGGCGTGTTCCCATGCGCGGGTGAGGACAGTTGGATCGCCATTGCCGTACACAGCGATGCAATGTGGGGTGCGTTACTTGGCGTCCTGGGTGGACCCGCCTGGCTGAGGGAGCCAGCCTTGTCGAGGCAGAATGGCAGGGTGGCGCGGTGTACTGAGATCGACACCGCCATTGCCATCGAAACGCAAAGCTGGGACGCGCAGGCGCTGATGGTTTCGCTTCAGTCGGTCGGTGTGGCCGCTGGTGTTGTTAGAAATGCAGCGGACATTGTGTGCTCCGACCCACAGCTTCAATACCGCGGGCACTGGGTCTACCTCGACCATGCGGAGATGGGGAGCGCCATCTACAACGCGCCGCCCTTCCGGATGTCGCAAAGCGGTGCGACGCCGGTTTCGGCTGCGCCACTGCTTGGAGAGCACACGGACGATGTATGCCGCGAGATCCTGGGTCTGAGTAGCGTGGAAATTGAGACATTACGCTGTGTCGGGGCGCTGACATGACCGCGCTCCAACTTAGTGCGAGCCAAAGAATCGCGGCCTTTGCGGTCGGGTTTAAACCGACACACCTGACCGAGATGCACGTTCAGCAATGTGCCCGCGCGCTGGCGGACACTTATGCGGTTGCCCTCGCCGGATTGAACGAGCAACCGGCGCAGCACGTGTTCCAGTACATCGCGACGGTGCAGCCTGCCCTCGACGAAACGCGATACCGGGCCAGTAGGGGGCTGGCACGGCTATGGGGACGCGGCCGCGCAACGACAGTAGAACTGGCCGCATTGCACAACGGCGTGGCGGGGCACGCCCTCGACTATGACGATGCATCCTCGCCGATGAGTGGCCATCCTAGCGTGGCATTGCTCCCTGCGCTGATTGCTTTGGGCGAAGTCCGGGGCGTCACGGGCCTGCGCCTTGCAGCGGCATACACAGTGGGCTTCGAAGTGTTGTGCAAGCTGGGGCGGGCGATGGCACACGAGCACTATGCACGCGGTTGGCATATGACTTCGTCAATTGGCACCGTGGCGGCGGCCGTGGCTTGCGCCTACCTTCTGGAGCTGGACGAAGTACGGATTGTGAACGCCATTGGCCTGGCTGTAGCGCAAACGGCGGGGACCAGGGAGAACTTCGGTACGGATGCGAAGCCGTTCCAGGCAGGCCAGTGCGGAGCCGCTGCGCTGCGCTCTGTGTTGCTCTCCGAAGCAGGATTTACGGCCTCGCCGGCAGCCCTCGATGGGCCAGCGGGGTTTATGTCCATGTATTCGGGCGGGAACGGTCTCACAGACGAACTTGAGACCCTTGGCCAGTATCCGCTGGAACTGATAAGCAGTGGCATCGAGATCAAGAAGTACCCCGCTTGCTATGCACTGCATCGGCCAGTGGACGGCATACTTGATCTCAAGCGCGAGCACGCCATCACGCTGAGCAACGTTGTTCACATTGCCGTCGAAACGAGTGGCGGTGCGTTGGTTCCACTGATCCGCCACTACCCCAAGACAGGTACCGAGGCGAAGTTCAGTATGCAATACGGGATTGCAGCCGCAGTTGCGGACGGCCAGGTCGGGCTTGCCAGCTTCACCGATGAAGCTGTGCAACGGCCTGCGATTCAGGCGTTCCTGCCTCGAATAGAAGCGCGCGAATCTGCGTGTGCCATGGTTCCGCGATGGGCCTCGGTGAGCATCACCCTCAAAGACGGCACGGCCCTGCAAAGGCATATCGATGCGCTGCGTGGCGCGTCGCAGCTTCCTTTGACGAACGAAGAGTTGTCGCGCAAATTGGCTGACTGCATTGCGTTTGGCGGCAGCACGGTAAAGCCGGCTTCTTTGTTGGAGGTCGCGCTGGATATGGAGCGCTTTACCGTGAGCGGTCTGCTTGACGCCGTGGAGCGGCCTGGAGCAGACCGATCTTCCAGCGTATATATGCACAAGGAGCAATGATGACAGTCTTGTTTGATCTTTCAGATGGAGTCGCGACGATTACGCTGAATCGGCCCGAGGCCATGAATTCGCTGGACCCGGATAGCCTGGTCGAACTGAACGAGGCCTTTCAACGCGCGGAGCGGGACAGCAACGTCCGGGCCGTTATCCTGACGGGCGCCGGGAATCGCGCGTTTTGTACGGGGTCCGACCTCAAGAAGACGATGCCCCCGAAGGAAAGCTTTGCCGAACTCACGTTTGGCCGGTGCCAGCCAGACTACCCGTTCTCCGGGTTGGACATCGACAAGCCCGTCATCTGCGCTGTGAATGGGTATGCGCTGGCTGGAGGGATGGAACTGGCGCTCGCTAGCGATATCCGCATTGCGGCGTCGAATGCGCAGTTCGGACAGTCCGAGGTTCGCGTCGGCAGCATCCCGGCCGCTGGCGGCACGCAGCGCCTTCCCAGAATGATTGGCCGTTCGGACGCGATGCTGTTGATGCTTACCGGCGACAGCATCGACGCGCAGACCGCGTTGCGCATCGGGCTGGTGAGCCGGGTGGTCGAACCGGCGGAACTGATGGGGGCGGCCCTGCAAATCGCCAGACGAATCGCGGACAATGCGCCGCTTGCGGTGCGTGCCGTAAAGCGCCTGGTTCGCGACGGCATGGACATGCCCCTGGCGGCCGCAATCAGGTCGGAACAGTTCGTTCTTGGCGTATTGCGCGACACCCAGGATCGCATCGAGGGACGCAAGGCGTTTCAAGAAAGACGGCGCCCAACGTTCAAGGGGGCTTGAGTGGAAGTTCCCCGTTAGTACAACTTACCAGGAGACACCCGTGAGCAAGCTCACCCGATCGGCTGCGCGGCGTTCTGCGCTATGTCTCATTCTCGCTCTCGTTGCGACGGCTGAAGGCCAAACGGCAGTTGCACAAGGCATTGCGTGGCCCAAGGGTCGCCCTATCAAGTTGATGGTTGCCTTCACTGCGGGCAGTGCCACCGACGTCGTGGCGCGAGTTATCGCCCCGGAGCTGTCTCGTTTGCTGGATGCGACGGTCATCGTGGAGAACAAGCCAGGTGCCGGGGGATCTATTGCTGCCGGGGCGCTCGTGCAGGCGGAGCCGGACGGCTATACGCTGCTGGTGCAATCGTCGGCGCATGTCGTGAACCCAGCTTTCTTCCCTCATTTGGCCTATAAGACGCAAAAGGACATTCGTGGTGTTGCATATGTAGGGACTTCTCTGTTCGTCATGGTCGCGTCACCGGCAAAGGGCTTCAAGGATGTGAGGGACGTGGTCGTGCGTGCGAAGGCCCAGCCTGGAGGGCTCAACTATGGCTCTGGGGGCATTGGATCGGGAGCCCATCTGAACGGTGCGAAGTTTGCGGCGGCAAGTGGAATCAGCGTCCTTCATGTGCCGTCTCGCGGTACTGGCGAAGCGTTGACTGAGACGATGGCTGGTCGTCTTGACTGGACCTTTGCCCCGGCCCCTACCGTAGGGTCGCTGATCAAGGAGGGACGCTTGCAAGCGCTGGCGGTTGGGAGCGCCACGCGGTCGGCCGCGTTCCCCTCGGTGCCATCGATGGCGGAGGCTGGCTTCCCCTCGGCGGCCTACGCGTCCTGGATTGGCGTATTTGCGCCAGCCAGGACACCCAATCTCATCGTCGACCGGCTTAACGATGCCATCAGGCATGTAGTGACCACGCCTGCGGCGAAAGCACGGCTTGAGGCACTTGGCACGGAGCCTCGACCCATGTCGCCTCAAGAGTTCGATAAATTAATTGGCGAAGAGCTGCACACCATGGCTGAGCTAGTCAAGGTCGCCAACATCAAACCGATGGAGTGAATATGCGTCAGTCGAAGATGAGGAACGTGGTGGTGGTCGGTATCGGCCAAACTGCGTTTGGTAAATTCCTGGATCGCAGCGTCCGTTCCCTTGCCGAAGAGGCACTGAAACTCGCCGTCGAGGATGCAGGTATCGACTACGGGCAGATTGGCATCACCTACTTTGCCAACGCGTTGTCTGGACTGATCACAGGGCAGGAGACTATTCGTGGCCAGGTTGCCTTGCGCCACACACCAGTGATGGGCAGGCCGATTTTTAACGTGGACAATGCTTGCGCCTCAGGATCGTCAGCGTTTCACCTGGCGTGGCTCTCAGTCGCTTCGGAGCAAGTCGACGTTGCGCTTGCGATCGGAGCGGAGAAACTGACGCACGTGGAGAAGGCTGTTACCTTTGGCGCCTACGCTTCCGGCGTAGATGTGGGGGAGCGCAACGAAATGATGCGCGCAGCGGCAAATGATCACTCGATCTTCATGGATATATACGCCGGCAAGAGCCGCAAGTACATGGCTGCGAGTGGAGCGACGCCAGAGGACTTCGCATTGGTGACGGTCAAGAGCCGGCATGGGGCGAGCCTCAATCCGTGGGCGCAGTTCCGTCGGGAAACGACGGTGGAGGAAGTGCTCGGTAGCCGCATGATTAGCGAGCCCCTGACTCTGCCCATGTGCTCGCCGATTGCCGACGGGGCTGCAGCTGCAATCCTCATGAGCGAATCGATGGCAAAAAGGTTGGGTCTTCGGCCGGTGTACGTACGCGCCTCGACGCTGGTCTCGGCCAATGGCGACGGGGCTGCCCCGATCTGCGCGGTCCGGGCCGCTGAGGGAGCGTACGCCAATGCGGGTGTTGGCCCACAGGACATTCATGTTGCTGAAGTTCACGATGCGTCAGCGCCGGCAGAGATTATGCTCTATGAGCACTTGGGATTTGCTTCCCGAAATCACGGCATAGATCTCGTTCGCCAGGGTGTCACATCCATTGGCGGAAGGCTACCAGTCAACCCTGGGGGCGGGCTGCTAAGTCGAGGCCATCCAGTGGGGGCCACAGGCATTGCGCAGATCATTGAACTCACGATGCAGCTTCGCGGTACCGCCGAGGGCCGGCAACGGGAGGGCGCGAAGCTCGCATTGGCGGAGTGCTCGGGTGGCCAGATCGGTGCCGATTCGGCAACTGCGGCGGTCACGATTCTTTCGGCCTGAGAGGTAACGGACATCCGTCAGTATCGCAACCCCAGGGAGCCCCTGGTGTGTTCATGCAGTGCTCACTTGAGATGACCTCTTCGTACCGATTGCCGTGCGGCTCCCGCAACGATAGGGCGGACCGATGAAACAGGTTCTTGCGACGGACATGCGCGCAGGCGCTCTATGAACCAGCGACCTGCGGGACCAGGTGGCGATGCCATGGGATAGACAGCCGACATCTGCAGGCTGAGCCCGCCTCGCGGCACTTCATCAATCTGCAGCTCAACCAGACGGCCAGCATTGATGTCGTCCCGGACGGTGTGTAGAGGCATACCCCCCATCCGAGACCGTTGAGCAGGAATGCATGCTTGGCGAACAGATCCGCCAGTCGCCAGGTCAGGCCCGAGAAGACACCAAACTCTAGTCCACCCGAGAGGTCTGATCGATCGGTCAGCACGAGCTGGGTATAACGCGCCAGTTCCTCCTTTGCTATCGGGCCATGAATTGCAGCTAGGGAAGGACTGATTTATTCAGTGCGGCGGTCATCGTTGAGTGGCTTGTAAACGTTGTCCTATGTGTGCCCCAAGAGATGAGCCGAGATGAAGCG
>NZ_BAAILO010000295.1:0-1262 GCF_054589115.1 Cupriavidus sp. 8B
GGCTTCCGGACCTTCAGAGCGACAGAAATCGCGCTATATCATGCACTTGGCAATCTCCCCGAGCCTCCGTCCACCCACACTTTTTTCTGACGAACCGAAATTCGAGCAGTGGGGCAAGGACAGTTTCAAGCGGGAGCTCGTGTATTCTGGAGTCTCGCAGAACACGATCTCAATTCTCTACCGCGAGTTTCAGGACGACATGGCGCGGCCGGCCTTCTCGCAAGAACTGAAATATGACCTCGCGCAAGGAAAAGTCATCGGATACAAAGGCGCTAGATTTGAAGTGCTGAAAGCAGACAACCTGCAAATTCAATACAAGGTGATGCGGTCGCTTGATTAAGGTAGCGCTAAGATGGTATCCCTTTGATTTCGATGCAATCTACCGGGGTAGCTTCCCCTAGCATTCATGCGGGTTTCCGGCTGGCACCCACAAAAAATAGCAATAAAATCAATAACTTGCTGACTGGTCCATCTGGTCCATTCCCCGCATCCACAGATATACCGATCGCAGCGGGGGCTTGGCGGCGGGGAGGGGCGGTAAGCCTCCGAAAAGCTGAGTCGCGGCCACCGGACGACCTCAACTCTCGCCGGCCGGACCCAGAGGTATGAATTCTATGGCACCGCCCTGTGAGCCACTTTCAAAGCAGAATGGTTATGCCGTACGCCACTGCGAACGTGAGTCGGACTGGAGCGCCGCGGTGGGCATGAGCCGATGCGCATAGCGGGCGATGGGAAACTCAAAAGTGCCTCGCAGATTGATTCCCTCAAGATGGGTGGGCCCTATATGCCGAAGATCGTAAGCGAGTCGCCAGCACCGTCTGTACCGTTCAGTAGAGTGGCGCCAAAGTAGTTCCCACCAAATAGTGATGGGAACTACTTTGTCACAGTTACAGGAAGAACCAGTCGTCGGCAGTCGCAAAGGCCGGCCGAACCACAGCGAGGAATTCAAGCGGCGGTTGGCAACCGCAGCGTGTGAGCCGGGTGTCTCGGTATCGAAATTGGCGTGCGAGCACAGCATCAACGCGAACATGCTGTTCACCTGGCGCCGACGCTATCGAATGGAGCCGCGCCAGGAAGCCGCGGTGTTGTTGCCAGTGACCGTTGAACACCCAAGCTCGCCACCCGGTCCGATGCCAATGAGTCCGGCCGCTGCGGTTTGCGAGCCGACGCCGCCGCACGGCGCCATTGAGATCCGTTTGGGCCGAGCGGTGATTCGCATTGAAGGGGCAGTCGACCCGGCCACGTTGCGTACCGTACTGGAC
>NZ_BAAILO010000296.1:0-287 GCF_054589115.1 Cupriavidus sp. 8B
CACACTCATTCAGGCTTGGGCAGGCCACAAGAGCTTTGTACGCAAAGACGGCGAGGACGAAGACAACGATGGTGGCAACTTCAAAGGTCGCAAGCGTAGCAACGAAACGCACCAGTCCAAGACCGACCCCGATGCCCGGCTCTACCGTAAAGGCAAAACCGCCAGTGAGTTGCGCTACATGGGCCATACCCTGAGCGACAACCGCCACGGCCTGGTGGTCAGCGCGCTGGTGACAAGTGCTGACGGGCATGCAGAGCGCGAAGCCGCCAAGGTCATGGTCAACGACG
>NZ_BAAILO010000297.1:0-288 GCF_054589115.1 Cupriavidus sp. 8B
TTGCGCCGCGGCCTCGCCCTGATCTTCGATCATCACCGTGGCCAGTACCAACGTGAAGGTGCGGGACTTCGTGGCAGTCAGGGAACCGCCAGCGATGGTCGGGAGCAAATCCCCGAGCGTGCGGTGCGTCATCTGCGTATCGGTCTGGTCGAACGCCGTCACGATCACCGTCTGGCCGTTGCGCACGATCAGGTCCTGCGCCGGGATGCCCTTGGCGATCGTCTTCGGCACCTGGACGGACTGCTGATTCGCGCCGCTACCCGAGGTGAACGTCTGGATCGGGCCATC
>NZ_BAAILO010000298.1:0-870 GCF_054589115.1 Cupriavidus sp. 8B
GTCCTGCGCCGGGATGCCCTTGGCGATCGTCTTCGGCACCTGGACGGACTGCTGATTCGCGCCGCTACCCGAGGTGAACGTCTGGATCGGGCCATCGAGCGCCGACTGGTCGAATGCCAGCGTCAGGTTGACGTCATCGCGCGACGTCGCATCCGGGAATACCGTGAGCTTGAAGCCGACTGTGCCCGTGGACGTGGTGATACCTGGGGTGCCGCCAGTGCCGCCGACCGTAGAGGCCGCCGGTGTGGTGGCTGACACATAGGCAAACTCGCGACGGTTGTTGTACTGCGCAGCGTGGCGGTTACGCATCGCCAGCGGCACCGCAACGGACGTCGTCACCGTCCCGTACTGCTTCAGCGCGGACACGATCGCCTGTGTGCCGTTCCATCCGCCCGAGGTGATCCCGAGCCCGAAGGTGCCGGCGCTGGGCGAAACCAGCGACGCTGGCGAGAGCGCGGTGAACGTGAAGCCAGGTACGCGCTCGAGTGCCTTGGTGAGGACCGCATTCCAGTCCATCCCGGCCTCACCGTTATCGGTGACCGTGAAGTCAACCGTCTGGAACTTAAAGTAGACCATCCTGGAATAGATCGCAATCTGGCGCCGCACGATCTCATCGGCCGCCTCGACCGCTTCCTTGGTATCACGCAACGTCAGAATGCCGGTGGCGGCGTTAATCTCGGCGCTGCCAACCATCGACATGGCGGGCTCGATGCTCTTCTTGATACCATCAATGTCGTTGATGTCCTTGCTCTCCGACTTCACCGCACCATCGATCTTCGCTGTCTGCCCGGCGCTACCCGCGGAACTGCCGTTCGAGCCCCGGGCGCTCTCCTTGAACTCTGTGGTGAATGAACTGGTGCCCGCCTTCAT
>NZ_BAAILO010000299.1:0-18234 GCF_054589115.1 Cupriavidus sp. 8B
CACTCGAGGTGTTCGCTCGTATGCTCAAACAAGTTTCTCATCCCCCAACTTCAATTCACTGACGGGGTGTTGCACTTGGGACTTGAAACCGCCCTGAAAAAATAAATTAACTCTGATTTTAAAAAAATAAATAGCCGGTTTAATTTATTTTGGCATAAAGTGACTGATAAGTTCTGTGGTTGCACGCGAGATTAGGAGATGACGCTGCTGATGACTACAAGCCAGCTCAACTTGGTTGGGGGCAACGCTGACCATACCACCATGGCGATCGTGTGAACGAGACGCTGGTGGAGCGTCTACTCGTAGCCTCCAAAGGCTAACGCCAGGCTCTCGCCGACCACAGCTAACCATGCAGGGCCATGCCTTGCTTAAAGACTTTGGCTGTGTCCTCCGCAGTGCAGATCTGGCACGTCGTGCCGCAGGATAAGGGCGTAGCGCGCCGGTCGGACACCCCCACGGGCGCGAGCGCGCGTTCAGACTCTGGCGCCTCGGGACGTTCCTCGACGCCCGGTTACGCCGCGTTTTTCAGATCACCCGGCTCCACCGATGTGCTGTCATGGGATAGCACGGGGCGTGGGTCGCAATAGGGAGTTGCAATGAATCAGCTGTCCCCCGAGCAAATCCTGGAGGCACAGAAGGCAAGTGTTGATGCCTTGGCTGGGCTGACGAGCAAAGCTTTCGAAGGCTTCGAGAAACTGCTCGCACTGAATCTCCAGACCATGAAAGCGGCGCTGTCCGAGACTAATGAGACCGCGCGCAAAGCCCTGTCGGTCAAGAACCCACAGGAATGGGTGGCGTTGCAGATCCAGTTGCTCAAGCCGGCGACAGACAAGGCGCTCGCGTATCGCCTGCAATTTTTTGAAATTGCCTCGGCAACGCGGGCCGAGTTCGACAAGGCAGCTGAAGCGCACTATGACGCAAACAAGCGCGGGGTGCAGCGTCTCCTTGACAGCGCGGCGGGTTCCGGGCCAGCGGTCGCCGCCTGGCAATCGGTAATCGATGCAACCCACACGCTATACGAGACCCTGCAGTCGACGGCAAAGCAGGCGGCACAAGTTGCGGAAAGCAATTTCAGTACTGCCGCTGGAGCGGCCTCCAGGTCTGTGAAGCTACGGGCTGCTTGAGCAAGCCGGCAATAATCCGCCATGGCGGCCACGGCCGCCGCGGGCCCTTAGGATCACGGTGCCGCAGCAAGCCAGAGCGCCCTGCGGCAGGCCAGGGGTCGGCCACCCGCCTCCGGCCGAGTCATCGACCGCGTTATCACGCAATTTATGGAGGATTCAAATCATGACGACGAGAGTTGCCCTGGTAACGGGGGGTATGGGAGGGCTGGGAGAGGCCATCAGCACTAAGCTGCAGGAAACAGATTGCGAGGTGATTGTCACTCACACCCCGAGCAACACAGGTGTGGCCAGCTGGCTGGCGCGGATGCGGGAAGGCGGACACCGATTCCATGCCTATCCTGTCGACGTGGCCGATTACGATTCATGCCAGCAGTGTGTCGCAAGGATTCGGGCGGAACTTGGCCCTGTCGACATTCTGATCAACAACGCCGGAATCACCCGGGATATGAGCTTCAGAAAGATGGCGAAGGTCGACTGGGACGCGGTCATGCGGACCAATCTCGATTCGGTGTTTAATATGACCAAGCCGGTGTGCGAGGAGATGGTTAAGCGCGGCTGGGGGCGCATCGTCAATGTTTCGTCCATCATTGGCTCAAAAGGCGGCTTTGGTCAAACCAACTATGCCGCGGCCAAGGCGGGCATGCATGGCTTCACAAAGTCGCTGGCGCTCGAGGTGGCCAGGAGCGGCGTGACAGTCAACACCGTGTCTCCGGGCTTCATTGCAACCAAGATGGTGACGGCGGTGCCGCAGGAGATCCTGGAGACCAAGATCATTCCGCAAATCCCGGTTGGCCGCCTGGGAGAACCAGAGGAAGTGGCGGCCCTGATCGTGTACCTATGCTCGCGCGAAGCGGCCTTCCTGACCGGAGCCAATATTGCGATCAACGGTGGTCAGCATCTGCAGTGACAGCGGCAGACGGCAAACTGATGCACGCGGTGCGAGGTAATGCGTTCAGGATCTGCCATGCCGATGCCGGAATTCGACCGGGACGTACGCGGTTTCGGCCTTCGATGAATCTACATCCAAGTGCGGATCCGGAGGACCGCGCCGGCGAGCCCGAGCACAGGCAATGCCGCGGCGGGAGTGGCGGCGAAAGCTACTATCAGCCAGGCGCTTGCCCATCTTGGACGCGACATGGCGGCCGCGACTGTCCAACGGTCGCTGCCGATCGGGCAAGGACGGGGCGTCGCGACTCGATCTGGCATGCCGCACAAGAAACAGGGTTTTCATGACAGATCACGACGCCGTTCGCGCTCTCCAATATTTGGATGGCCAGGCGTGCGTTGAGAGCGACCGCGGCTCTTGAGGGGTCAGACGCGCGATCGTCCGGGCAAGTTTTGCCCGGACACCGCGCCCAGTCATGGCGTCCCGACGCGATTGCTACCTCAGAATGTGCAACCCGCTTCGTGGAGATTCAAAGGTCGCTCAGGGCCCGAAGCTGGAGCGCGCCTGAATGCCCCAGCCGCTGTCCTCCAGGGTCATGACGTACATCGAGTCATAGACGCCAATCACGCTGTGGTCCTTGCGCAAGCGCGTGTAGCTCAGCAGGACGTGTGCCTTGCGCGCGTTGAACTGCACGACCTCGCGCGATTCCCAGCGGCTGTATGACCAGCCGTCCGCCTGCTCGAGCCGCTGGAACAGGTCCATCGGGTTGTTGCCGGGCGCCTCGTAGACGACGGTGCCGCCGTTGGCCAGCCGGGTGTGGGGAAAGTGCATGCAATGGTCCATGGCCGCCGCGTCGTGGTCGTTCAGCGCCTGCATGAAGGCATCGAGGACGGCATTGCAGGCGCGCTGGATTTCTTCGCGCGTGGACGTATTTCCGGTGAGTTGGTTGGGCATGGCCTGGGTATCCCGGTTGAGGTGTTAATCCGCAGTGATGTTGGCCTGCTTGATGACGGCGCTCCATTTCCTGTCTTCCGCCGCCAAGAAGCTCGCATAGTCCGCAGGCGAGCTGGATACCAGCTCCAGGCCCTGGTCGGCGAACTGCTTGCGGATGGCCGGCGTCCTGGCAAAGTCAGCGATCTCCATGTTCAGCCGGGCAACGACATCCGTGGGGGTCTTGCCGGGCACGAAGATGCCGTACCACGAGACCATGCTGAAATTGGCAACGCCGGCCTCGGCAAAGGTCGGCACATCGGGAATCAGCGGGTTGCGCGCGGTGGAGGTGATGGCCAGCGCGCGCAGCTTGCCGGCCTTGAGATAGGACAGGGACGTGATCAGGCTGTCGAACATGAAGGCGGTCTGCCCGCCCAGCAGGTCGTTCATCGCCGGCGACGAACCCTTGTAGGGAATGTGCGTGAACTGGGCGCCGGTGCGCTCACTGAGCATGGCCCCGGCGAGGTGCGGCGAGGATCCATTGCCGTACGAACCGAAGGTGATGGTCTGGGGCGCCTTCTTGGCCGCGTTGAGCAGGTCGGCGAGCGTCTTGTAGGGGCTCGAGGCGTTCACCACGAGCACATTGGGGCCTTGCGCGATGAGCGAGACCGGCTTGATGTCGGCGGCATTGTAGGGCAGTTTCTTGAGAAGGTGAGGATTCACCACGGCCTGGCCGATCGCCGCCAGCAACACCGTGTAGCCATCGGGCACCGACTTCGCCACCGCGTCCGTGCCGATCACGCCGCTGCCGCCGGCGCGGTTGTCCACGATCATGGTCTGGCCCATGGCCTGCTGCGCATGATGGGCCAGGTTCCGGGCCAGCACGTCGGTGATGCCGCCGGGCGGGAACGGCACAACCAGCCTGATCGGCTTTTCCGGGTAGGCCGCCCCGGCCGGCGCGGGGCCGAGCGCCAGGCTGGCGCCGGCCAGCGCGGCGGCGATGCAAAGGATCCTCCTTGCGATCGGAACGTTCATGGCTTTTGTCTCCTTGCCTCTTGGGCGTTATGGAATGGGTAGTCAGGTGGCAGCGCCATCTCAGCCGACGGGCACGGCGCCCGCCGTGGCACGCACGGCGGGCGTCCGGAGCCGGCCGAGCCCGTCCAGTGCCGCGCACATCTCGGACTCGATGCGGGCAATGATGTCGTGGAGGGGTTCGATGCGATCCGCGAACGTCACGGCTTGCCCCAGGGAGAGTGCACCCACGCTCGCGTCCCCGGTCTCGTAGGCCTTACGGCCGAGCAGTCCCGCCACATGGGGGCGCAGCATCTCGAAATCCCCGGCGTGGGTGCGTTCGAGTTCCAGCACCTTGTCGGTCGAGGTGTTGTGCAATGCGCGCACGGTGTTGCGCACGCTTTGCATGATGAGCGCGGTATCCGTCTCGCGCAGGCGCAGCAGCGTTTCCTTGTAGTCTCGGTGGGCCCAGATCTCCTCGGCGACCAGGAAGCGGGTGCCGATGACCACGCCGCCAACGCCGAGCGCCAGCGCCGCGATGACCTGCGCGCCCAGCCCGATGCCGCCGCCCAACAAGACCGGAATGCGGAGCTGGCGGCCGGCGAGCGCGCCCTGGACCATGCTTCCGATCAGGTCGACCCCGGGGTGCCCGCCGCATTCCGCCCCCACGACCGACACCGCATCGACGCCGACCGCCTGGGCCTTGAGCGCGTGGCGCAGCGACGGCGCCTTGTGCAATACCTTGATGCCCGCCGCGTGGAGCATCGGCAGATAGGGCTCGGGGTTGCGCCCTGAGGTTTCCACGAAGCGCACGCCCGAGCGCGCCACCTCGTCGAAGGTTTCCTCGACACGCTCGCCCGGCGCCGGCGCCGGCAGCATCGACACATTGACGCCGAAAGGGAGTCCGCCAGCCAGGTCCTGGCAGCGCGCGATCTCGTCGCGCAGCGCGGCAGTGTCGGGGAGGCTGGCGGCCGTGATGAACCCCATGGCCCCGGCACGGGCGGCTGCGGCGACGTAATTGGCATCCGCCAGCCATTGCAGGCCGCCGGCAACAATGGGAAGGCGGATACCGAACATTTCGGTGATCGGGGTGGAGAACGGCTGGGACATCGTGGACCTCTCGCGGCTACGCGTTGTAATGGAACGATAGTTTCATTTTATATTGGTAGATCCGCTGCAGCAAAGTCAAATCTTCTTTTGTATATTATTATGTGCTTTATTAGCACCTTGCAAAGTGGCCTCGTCCGATTATAATGGCACACATGTTCCATTTATAAAGCCGAGAACGTGAGCACGAAGACCGCAACAACCCCAGACACCGAAGAGACCGACAAGGAGCAGGTATCGGCGCTCGCGCGTGGATTGATGCTGCTGGACTGCTTTCCCTCCAATGAACGCTTCCTCGGCATCCAGGACCTGGTGGAGCGCACGGGATTGCCGAAGGCGACCGTTTCCCGGCTTGCCCACACGCTGCTGGCCAATGGCTATCTCGAGTACGCGCAGGCGCAGGCCAAGTTCTACCTGGGGGCGCGGGTGGTGTCGCTGGGCTTTTCGGCGCTGGGCGCCATGCGGGTCCGCCAGCTGGCGCGACCGCTGATGCGGGAGCTGGCCGACAGCTGCTCCGCTTCGGTCGGCATCGGCATGCGCGATCGCCACACCATGCTCTATGTGGAGAACGCAGCGAGCGCGGCCAACCAGAACTTCCGCCTCAATATCGGTTCGCGCGTCCCGCTGGCGACCTCGGCGATGGGCCGGGCCTACTACTGCGGGCTGTCCGAGAGCGAGCGGGAGGGGCTTTTGTCCGAGTTGTCGCAGCGCGCGCCGTCCGAGTTCGGCCAGATCCGGGACTCGCTCGAGGCCGGCCTGGAATCATTCCGGAAACTGGGCTTTTGCCTGTCCGTCGGCGAATGGCAAACGGACGTGAACGCCGTGGGCGTGCCTTACCGTTCGGCCGACGGCACGGCGGTGCTGGGTTTCAATTGCTGCGGGCCTTCCTACCAGTTGCCACCGGGCGATCTCATCGATAAGTGGGGCCCGCGCCTGCTCAATGTAGTTCGCAACGTCGAGGCGGCGGTCCTGGCGGCGTAGCCCGACACGCTTCCCTTCGCATCTCCTTTGTAGATCCGCGGCAAGGCGATGGCGCCTCGCCGGGGGCGGCCTTGCGCCATGTTGTTGCACCGCCGGACACTCCGGCCAACCTAGATGGAAAGGATCACGATGAGACAAGGTTCATTCAGCATTCCTCCGATGGAGCGCGTATTTTTCGGTCGGCCGTTTGTCGACGTCGTCCTGGAGGAGGTGGAGCGGCTCGGCGCCAAGCGGGTATTCCTGCTGGTAAGCAACACGCTCAACAACAAGACCGACGAGATCAACAAGCTGCGCGATGCGCTGGGCGCGAATTTCGCCGCCATCTACGACGACATCCCGGCCCATATCCCTCGCGATGCCGTGCTGCGAGCGGCGGCGGTGGCGCGCGCCGCTAATGCGGACCTGATCGTGACGGTGGGCGGCGGCTCAATCACGGACGCGGGCAAGAACTTGCAGCTGTGCCTCGAGCACAATATCACCGAGCTCGACCAGTTCGAGCCGTTCCGCCTCAAGACAGACCCGGTCACCGGCGTGGTCGAGGCGCCGGTTTTCCGCGGGCCCAAGGTCCGGCAGATCGCGGTACCGACGACCTTGTCGGGCGGCGAATTCCACCAGAGCGGCGGCTCCAACGATCCTGTCAAGAAACTCAAGCAGAGCATCCGCAACCCGCTCATGATCCCGCGCACGGTGGTGTTCGATCCGGTGCTGACCCGGCATACGCCGCTCGGGCTGTGGCTGTCCACCGGCATGCGCGCGGTCGACCATGCGGTCGAATCGTTCTGTTCGCCCTATGGCAGTCCTTTCGTGGACGGGACGGCGCTGCAGGCCTTGCGCACGCTGCCCGATGCGCTCAAGCGCACCAAGAAGGATCCCGGCGACATGGAGGCGCGCGCCGACGCGCAGGCCGGCATGTGGCTGTCCCAGATGGGCATGTGGTCGCTGGTGCCGATGGGTGCCAGCCACGGCATCGGCCACGTGCTCGCGGGTACCTTCCATGTACCGCACGGCCATTGCACCTGCGTGACCTTGCCGAGCGTGCTGCGCTTTAACAAGCCCGTGACCGAGGAAAAGCAGAGGCTGCTGAGCGAGGCGCTCGGCGATGCCAGCCGTGAAACCGCGGACTTGGTGGCCGAGCTGATCGACGCCCTCGAGATGCCGAACCGCCTGCACAAGGTCGGCGTGGAGCGCAAGGATTTCGAACTGGTTGCCCGCAACGCCTTGCTGGACCGCTGGACCCACAGCAATCCGCGCAAGTTCAAGGGGCCGGAAGAAATCATTGCCCTGCTCGAAGGTGCCGCGTGAGTTGAGTGCTTCGGCGGCGCGCTCAAAGCCGGCTCAGAACCCCCGCGGTGGATGCGCCCGCCGGCCAGTGTGCTCTTCAGTCTTGCTGGCCGGAGGGTCGCGCGGCATCCAGCAGGGCCTTGGCCTGCTGCCAGTCGGCGGTGTCTAGCCCTTCCGTGAAGGACGCGTGAAGCCGGGCTAGCGTCTGCCGCGCGGCTTCCGCCTTGCCCTGGTTTTCCCATAGCCGGGCGAGGCTCAGCGCCGCGCGCAGCTCAAGCGACTTCCCGCCTTGCTGCCGCGCGATCGCGATGGCCCGATGAAAACACGCTTCCGCCGCTTCGGGGTCGACGGACCCGCCCGGGCGATGGAGAAGCAATTCCCCCTGGAGCCGATGCAGTTCCGCTTCGTAGTAGCGTTCCCGCGTATTGCCGACCATGGACAGCCCGTCGGCCAGCACGTCGAGTCCGGCCTCGGTTTGTCCGGCGTCCTCGTAGATTTGGGCCAGCAGGGCCAGGAAATAGGGCCGGCCTAGCTCGGCCCCCGTGGCCTGGTAGGCGGCCAGGCCACGGCGGATCTGGAGGATGCCCTCTTCACGGCTCCCCTGCTCGGCCAACGCCCAGCCCCGCAGGATGGTGCCCCATGCGAGCCAGAAGGGAAACCCTTGTTCGGTCGAGAGCGTGATGGCGGCTTCGGCGCACTCCCTGGTCAGTTGTGCGTCGCGCCGGCACTGATGCAGCTCGGCCGCAAAGGCCAGTCCGAGTGCGAGGCTGAAAGGATGAGAAATCTTCCGGGCCAGCGCCAGTGCCTCCTGGGTGGCCTGGCTGGCTTGCGCCGGAAAACCCAGAAGCCATAAGACCCATGCCAGGAGGCTGCGGCCACGGACCCCATGATCCAGCCCGAACAGTGCGTCAGGGGCAATCCCTTCAGGTTCATAGTGGGCAAGCCCCCGCTCTAGGTGCGCCCGCGCCTTGTGGAACTCGCCCAGAAAGAGCGAAGTGCCTCCCAGCCCAATGTGCGCCTGTCCAAGCAACGCCGTGTCTTGCGCATCCTCGGCCAACCTGAGCAGCGCCTCCCCTAGCGCATACGCGGTCTCGTGCTGCGCACGCAGCGAATAGAATGCGCGCATTCCCAACTTCACCTCGAAGCGCTCAGCGGTGTTACCGCCGAGTTCGCACAAGGTCAGCGCCCGGGTATAGGTGGCCTCCACCTCCGGCGAGGCATAACCTGTCGCGGCAATCAGGGCGGGACCCAGCGTGACGCGCAATGCAAGCTCCTGGTGTGCGCGCTCCGGCGTGTCGGGCAGGCGCTCGAGCAGTTCCAAAGCCGTACTCAAGTGGCGGATGGCATCGAGATGCGCCGAACGCTCAACGGCCTGACGCCCGGCGCAATGCAGGTATTCCACCGCCTTGGGGATGTTGCCGCTGTGACTGTAGTGATGGGCCAGTTCGCTGCAGTGGTCTTTCAACTGCTGATGGAAGAGGGCCTCGATGGCCCGCCCCGTGCGTTCATGCAATGCGCCGCGCTGTTCCGAGAGCATGGAGTTGCCCGCGACCTCCTGAGTCAGCGCGTGCCTGAACGCATACTCCACCTCCGGAAAGGCGGGTTGCCCGTAGATAAACTCTCCGGCCTGCAGACCGGCCAACAACGGATACAGACGGTCTTCCGGCTGCCCGGTGACCTGCCGGATCAGGCTCAACGGGAATGCCTTGCCGATCACGGCCAGGGTCTGCAGCAGTTCCTTCTGCGCGGATGGCAGCCGATCCATGCGCGCCGCGAGCACGCCCTGTACCGTGGTCGGAATATGCAGCGCGGCCGGGGTCTTTTCGATGCGGTACCGGCCGGGCTCACCGAGCAGCGCCTTTTCCTCGGCGAGGGTCTGGACGACCTCCTCCATGAAGAAGGGGTTGCCCTCGGTCTTTTCCAGGATGAGCTGCTTGAGCGGCCCGAGACCGGGGTCATCGCCCAACAAGACGCCGAGCAGGCCTTGCGCCTCGGCAGGACCGAGCGGGGCGAGCCGCAATTCCGTGCAATTGTCTTGCCTGACCCAGGCGGACTGATACTCGGAGCGGTAGTTCACAAGCAGGAGAATCCGGGCGTCCGCCGCCCGCTCGACGAGGTAGGCGAGAAAGGCTTCTGTCTCGCTATCCAGCCATTGCAGGTCTTCGAACAGCAGCTCAATGGGCTGATTCTTGCTTTCTCGCTTCAGCAGGCGCGTGATCGCCTCGAACGTGCGCTCGCGCCGAAGGCCGGCGCCCATGTCCGCCAGCGCCGAGCCGGGCTCGCCGATACCCAGCAGATAGAGCAGGTAGGGCATGAGGTCCTCGAGGCTGCGCTCCAGCGTGAGGACCTTGCCCGTGACCTTCTCGTGGCATCGCCGCTTGTCGTCCTGGGGGGTGATCTGAAAGTAGTTCTTCAGGAGCTCGATCAGGGGCAGATAGGCAAAGGCTTTGCCATGCGAGACCGAAAAAGTCTCCAGCACCAGGGATCCGCCCTGCGAGCGCGCCTTGAACTCGTGGAACAGCCGCGACTTGCCGACGCCGGCCTCCCCCACCACCGCGACGATCTGCCCGTGCCCGGCCACGGACTGGTCCAGCGCCAGGTGCAGCGCCTCCAGTTCGGCTTCGCGGCCGACGAAGCGAGCCAGGCCGCGGTGAGCTGCCACCTGCAGGCGCGTGCGCAACGCCCCGAGACCCAGCACCTCATAGACCACGAGCGGTTTGGGGATGCCTTTGACCTGGGCGTCTCCCAGCGCCTTGAACTCGAAATACCCCTCGGCGAGCTTGTGGGTGGATTCGCTGACGAGAATGGACGTGGGCGCGGCCATTGTCTCCATCCGCGCGGCAATGTGAATCGTGTGCCCCACCGGATCATAGTCAGTGTGCAGGTCGTCCTTGCGGATCGAGCGCACGACCACCTCGCCCGTGTGGACGCCCACCCGGATCTGCAGCGAGATGCCCTGCTCCAGCCGGAGCCGGTCGCTGTGCCGGCGCATCGCCTCCTGCATGCGCAGCGCCGCGAACAATGCGCGCTGGGTATGGTCCTCATGCGCGATAGGCGCGCCGAACAGCGCGAGAATGCCATCGCCCAACGACTTGGCCACGTACCCCTCGTAGTAATGCACGGCCTCCATCATCAGCTCGATGACGGGGGTGATCAGGTGATGGGCCTCTTCCGGGTCCCGGTCGTGGATCAGGGCGGTCGAGCCCGCCATGTCGGCAAACAGGACGGTGATTGTCTTGCGTTCGCCAGAGGTCTCTCCCCGGGCTTCCAGCGCCGCCTGCTCGGCCCGGATACGCTCGGCCAGGTGCGGCGGCGTGTAATGAACGGGGGCGGCGGCGGAGGGTTGCGGCAATTCACTGACGGGCTCGCCGCAAGCACTGCAAAAGCGCGCCGTCGGACTCAGTTCGTGGCCACAGCGCGCGCACAGGCGCGGGAGCCGGTTGCCGCACTGCTCACAAAAATTGGCACCAACGGCATTCTCGAACCCACAATTTGTGCAGCGCTCCATGGGAGCCTCCCTGGACGTCCTCCAGGTAATTAAATGCCCCCTTGCCTTTCGTCGCAAGACTAGCCCGCCGCCGCGCCGTTGGGGGTGGTCGAAGCGCTGCGAGTACGGTATCGCAGCGCGATCTGCCCGAACAGCTCGGACAGGCTGGATTCGCGAAAGCGCCGGCTTAGACCAGGTTGATCACGACGTCGATATTGCCCCGTGTGGCTTTGGAGTATGGACACGTCTGGTGCGCGGCGTCCACCAGCGCCTGGGCGACTTCGCGCTCCAGACCCGGCACGCGGACATTGAGACGAGCTTGAAGCAAGTATGCGTCTCCAGTTGTGCCCAGGTCCACTTCTGCGTCAATGGCCAAGTCAGGCGGGAGAGCGACCTTCATCTTGCCAGCAGCGATCCCCATCGCGCCAATGAAGCAGGCCGACCAGCCGGCGGCGAACAGCTGTTCCGGATTGGTGCCGTTGCCCGGCGAACCAGGAGACGAAAGCTGAATGTCCAGGCGGCCATCAGCGCTGCGCGATGTACCGTTGCGCCCACCGGAGGAGGTGTGGGTTCTGCCTGTGTAAAGTACTTTTTCGATTTGGGTCATGGTGGAGACTCCTTGCTAGAAATATGAAAAGCAAATATAAAAAGCTGTCTATCAATCGCATACGATCAAACCAGGCGGTCATCACCGCTGCGGGACGCGCTATCCGACCAAGTGGGGATCTGCGGCATGGTCGCCTTCGGTATAGCCATCGCGATTGCTGATGCGGGCGAGCGTGGCCGCGGCAACTGCACTTCGGGCAGGCGACGCCCAGACGCCGATGCGATCCAGGCTTGCAACGAATCGGGCGGAGCCATCCACATTGCGGGCGCCATCCGTGTAGACGTCACGCTCGTCAATACGCGCGCCATCCGTGAACGGGTCACGCTCGCCCTTTCGTGCGCCGTCAATGAACGGGTCACGCTCTCCGATGCGCGCAGCGGCGGCGCCAGGGCCATAGCCATGAGCGGAAGCCAGGTCGGCCGCGGACACAGCCTGCACCCCGCCTGCGGCGGCCGCAAGGGCAACGATCGAGACAAAGCGCTTTGTAAAGGTTGCGACGTTGATGATTCTCATGATGAATTCCAGGGTTACGTATAGAGCCGTTGCGCCGGTGTCCGGCGCGGCCAATGTTGCAACGCCGGCGGATCCTCTGCTCTTTGCTGCCGCCGCCGCGCTACAGGATGCATTTAAGGCGACCGATGTATCTGGTCCATAGCGACTTGGCGGTAGCGCTGTGAGCACACGTATCGCACTGGGCAAGCGATACAAACGAATACAAAATCGATCGTTGCGGTTAATCGATCGTCGCGGTTGCGAGAAGGAAGAGCTATGGGAGCACGGGCAGGCAGCACCCCGAAGGGCCGCAGGATGCCGCGCTCGGGATCTTTGCAAAAGGGAGCCCGGCATGCCTGCCGGGAAGCAAGGTGTGACTGAACCGGCGCACCGCAGGCGCCCCCGCTTTGTATCGCAACGTATCGGACTGTGGCCTTGACACCGTTCCTTACCGGCCCTGCCCGTCGCCGATACATCGCGGACGTGCGGCTCGTGTCTCATCACGGGTATCGCGGGTGCATGACGTCGCCGCGGCCACCCATCCTGGAGGACGATGATGCCCACTTTCCTGATTGCCTATCTCGGGGGCATGCTGACGATACTGAGTCCATGCATTCTCCCCGTCGTGCCCTTTGTGTTCGCACGCGCGGAGCAGCCTTTCCTGCGCTACACGCTGCCGATGCTCGTCGGCCTCGTCCTGACCTTCTCGCTCGTCGCCACGCTTGGGGCGGTGGGCGGCACCTGGGCGATCGAGGCCAGCCACCACGGCCGTTACGTTGCGCTCGCGCTGCTGACGCTCTTCGGCCTGACCCTGCTGTCTGCGCAGGTGGCCAGCGCAGTTGCGCGCCCGCTCATGACACTTGCCGATCGTCTTCTCCCGCGCCTGGGCGCCGCCGGCCCCGTGCCCACCTTCGGCTACGCGCTGATGGTCGGCGTCGCCACCGGCCTGGTATGGACACCGTGCGCGGGACCCATCCTGGGACTGGTGCTCGCCGGCGCTTTCCTGCACGGCGCCCAGGCTCATACCTCGGTGCTGTTGATGGCCTATGCGGCGGGCGCGGCGACGTCGCTGGCCCTGGCGCTGGCCGTCGGGGGGCGTATCCTGGGGACCCTCAAGCGGTCCCTGCGGGCCGGCGCATGGATCCGCCGCGGCCTCGGCGCGGCAGTGCTCGGCGTCGTGGCGGCGGTCACGGCCGGGGCGGACACCGGTCTCCTTGCCATGCTTCCGGGCGCGCAAGCCACGCAGTTCGAACAGACACTGGTTAGCGCGATCCACGCAAGCCGGCCCACACCGGCAACGTCCGCGGTAACCACGGAGGCAGCCGGCGGCGGCATGATGCGCGTAGCGGCCGAGGGGCTACTCGCCCGAAACAGCGGCTTGCCCGACGAAGGCCGGCTCCCGTCGCTCGACGGCGCGATCGGGTGGCTCAACGCCCCGCCGCTGACAAGCGAGCAGTTGCGCGGCAAGGTCGTCGTGGTGGATTTCTGGACATACTCCTGCATCAACTGCATCCGCACCCTCCCCTATATCCGCGCCTGGGCGGATAAATACAAGGACCAGGGGCTGGTAGTGATCGGCGTGCATACGCCCGAGTTCGCCTTCGAGAAGCGGATCGGCAACGTGCGCCAGGCCGTCGAGCAATTCAAGATCCGCTACCCGGTTGCGGTGGACAGCGATTTCCGGATCTGGCGGGCGTTCGGCAACAGCTACTGGCCGGCGCTCTACTTCATCGATGCCAGCGGGCAGATTCGCCACCACCAGTTCGGCGAGGGCAACTATGAACAGTCCGAGGCTGTCATCCAGGCCTTGCTGAAGGAGGCCGGCACGCAAAAAGCCGCCACCGGGCCGGTCAGGATCGACACGTCCGGTGCGCAAGCGGCGCCGGACCTGGACAACCTGCGCTCGCGCGAGACCTATATCGGCTACCAACAGGCATCCAGCTTCGCTTCGCCCGAGGGCCTGCGCGCCGGCGCCGCACGCGACTACACCATCCCCGAGCCGCGCCTGAATCGCTGGGGCCTGAGCGGCAACTGGACCGTGGAGGCCGAACAAGCCACGCTCAACCGTGCCGGCGGCGGCATCGCCTACCGCTTCCGTGCACGCGACCTGCACCTCGTCCTCGGCCCCGGCGCCGACGGCAAGCCGGTGCGCTTGCGCGTCATGATCGACGGCAAGGCGCCCGGCGCCGACCACGGCACCGATATCGACGCGGATGGCAACGGCACCGTCACGCAGACCAAGCTCTACCAGCTCGTTCGCCAGTCGGGTACGGTCGGCGAGCACACCCTCGACATCCGTTTCCTGGACCCGGGCGTCCAGGCCTTCGTCTTCACTTTCGGCTAACGCGAAGGGCCCGGAAGGATGCTTCCGGGCCCTCATTCAGCCGCCTGCCGGCAAGGCAAGCGTTCCAACAACCATCCCCAGCCACCGTATCAGGCCGCCGCACATACCGCGTCCAGCACGCGCTCCAGCTGCCTCGCCACGTTGTCTGCCGATGCGTAGCCCGCCGCCACCTGATACTGCTTGTTGCCATCGCGAAGCACCAGCGTCGGAAAGCTGCTCACGAGCGGGGCAATAGCGGTTGCCGCGCTTTCGCCTATTCGCGGCCGTACCCTCCCCCTCCGGGCGTCTCGATCACGAAGACGTCGCCCGGCTGCATCTCGGCCCTGCCGATGTGCGGTAACGCATCCCGGGTGCCGTTCGCGCGCTCAATGTAGTTGTTGCCGAGTGCACCGGCGCCACCGCCCGCCACGCCGAAAGGCGCGTGCACGCGGTTGTTCGACAAGATCGAGGCGATCATTGGCGTCAGGAAGCGCACGCGTCGGATCGCGCCGTTGCCGCCCCGCCAGCGCCCGGCGCCGCCCGAGCCGTGGCGGATCACGTGGCTGTCGAGCCTGACCGGATAGCGCCACTCGAGAATCTCCGGATCCGTCAGGCGCGAGTTGGTCATATGCGTCTGGACCGTATCGGTACCATGGTAGCCGTCGCCTGCGCCGCTGCCGCCGGAGATGGTCTCGTAGTACTGGTAGCGGGCGTTGCCGAACGTGAAGTTGTTCATCGTTCCCTGGCTCGACGCCACAACCCCCAGCGCACCATAGAGCGCGTTCGTGATCGCGGACGACGTTTCCACGTTGCCCGATACCACCGCCGCCGGAAAGACAGGGTTGAGCATCGACCCCTCCGGGACGATCACGCGCAACGGCTTGAGGCAGCCGGCATTGAGCGGGATGTCGTCCTTCACCAGCGTGCGGAACACATACAGCACCGCCGCCATGCAGACCGCCTTCGGCGCGTTGAAATTGTTCGGCAACTGCGCCGACGTTCCGGTGAAGTCGATCGTCACGCCTTGCTTGTCGGGATCGACACGAATCGCCACTTCGATCACGGCGCCATTGTCGAGCGGATAGCGGTAGCTGCTGTCCTTCAAGGCACCGACGACGCGGCGCACCGCGGCTTGCGCGTTGTCCTGCACGTGGCCCATATAGGCCAGCACCACATCGCGGCCGAACGCGCCCACCATGCGACGCAGCTCGTCCACGCCCTTCTGGTTCGCCGCCACCTGGGCGCGCAGGTCAGCCATGTTCTGGTCAATGTTGCGCGCGGGATAGCGCCCCGAGGCCAGCAACGCGCGCGTGTCGGCATCGCGCAGCGTGCCGCCCGCGATCAACTGCCAGTTGTCGATCAGCACGCCCTCCTCCTCGACGTGACGCGAGTCGGGGGGCATGGAGCCCGGCGTGATGCCGCCGATGTCCGCATGGTGGCCGCGCGAGCCCACGTAGAACAGAGGCTCCGCACCGCGCTCATGGAAGACTGGTGTAATGACGGTCACGTCCGGCAGATGGGTACCGCCATGGTACGGATCGTTGAGCATGAAGACATCGCCGTCACGCATCTTGCCGCGATTGCGTTCGATTACGGTCCGAATGCTCTCGCCCATCGAGCCGAGATGTACCGGCATGTGCGGGGCATTGGCAATGAGATTGCCGTCGCGGTCAAAGATCGCGCAGGAGAAATCGAGCCGCTCCTTGATGTTCACGGAGTACGCCGTGTTCTGCAAACGCAGGCCCATCTGCTCCGCGATCGACATGAACAGGTTGTTGAAGATCTCGAGGCGCACCGGATCGACCGCCGTATCGAGCGCGCGCTGCGCGGCACGCGCAAGCACCCGCGTGAGCACCAGGTTGCCCTGCGCAGTCATCTCGCCGCGCCACTCGGGCTCGATCACCGTGGTTCCGCTCTTTTCCGCCACGATCGCGGGACCGTCGAGCGTATCCCCGGCGAGTAGCGCATCACGCTGGAACAGGCCGGTGTCGAGCCAGGCGCCGCCGGCGTACATGCGCACGGTTGCCACGCGCTGCGGCGCTCCCGATTCGCGCCGGACGAGCGGCGCGATGTCCACCGGCGCGTCCGAGCGCCCGATGGCCTCGACGGATGCCACTTCGGCAATCAGCTGCGCGCCGTCAATCAGGAAGGAGTAGCGCTGGCGATAAGCTGCCTCGAACGCCGCACGCATCGCCGCCACGGAGCCGAACGGCACTGCGATGGCCGAGTCGGTGCCGTCGTAGCGCAGATGCACGCGCCGGATCGTATCGATGCGCTCAGCCGCCACGCCCTGCGCGAGGAGGCTGCGTTGCGCGTCGGCGGACAGCGCGTCGAGCGCGGCCTCGAGTTCGGGCAATGCCGCGTCGCTCAGTATCGATTCGACCGCGCGCTCGCGCATCGCTGTCTGTTCCGCGAGGCCCATGCCGTACGCCGACAAGACACCTGCCAGCGGATGCGCCAGCACCTGCGTCATGCCCAGCGCATCGGCCACGCCGCATGCATGCTGGCCGCCCGCGCCGCCGAACGTCGTCAGTACATAGTTCGAGACATCGTGGCCGCGCTGTACCGAGATCTTCTTGATCGCATTGGCCATGCTGCCGATTGCGATCTCCAGGAAGCCCTCGGCCAGGGCTTCGGGGGTCTGGCGCTTGCCGGTCGCCGCGGCGATCTCGTCGGCCAGCGCGGTGAACTTGCGCACCACGGCGTCGCGGTCGAGCGCCTCGTTCGCCTGCGGTCCGAACATCTTCGGGAAGTATTCGGGTTGGATCTTGCCTAGCATCACGTTGCAATCCGTGACCGCAAGCGGACCGCCGCGGCGATATGCCGCCGGCCCCGGATTGGCGCCGGCCGATTCCGGCCCCACGCGCAGGCGCGTTCCATCGAACCCCAGCACGGAGCCGCCGCCCGCTGCCACCGTGTGGATGCTCATCATGGGCGCGCGCATGCGCACCCCCGCCACCTGGGTCTCGAACACGCGCTCGAACTCGCCGTGATAGTGCGAGACATCGGTGGAGGTGCCGCCCATGTCAAAGCCGATCACGCGCGGGAAGCCGGCTTGCGTCGACGCCCTCACCATGCCGACGATGCCGCCGGCGGGTCCGGACAGGATGGCATCCTTGCCCTGGAAGTTGTCGGCGCGCGTCAGGCCGCCGCTGCTCTGCATGAACTGCAGGTTGACGCCGGGCATCTCGCCGGCCACCTGCTCCACATAGCGGCGCAGGATCGGCGACAGGTACGCGTCCACGACGGTCGTGTCGCCGCGGGAGACCAGCTTCATCAACGGCGACACCTCGTGCGAGACGGACACTTGCGCAAAGCCGATCTCGCGGGCCAGCGCGGCCACGGCCTTCTCGTGCGCCTGGTGACGATAGCCGTGCATGAGCACGATGGCCAGCGCGCGTGTGCCCTTGCCGTGCACGGCCTCGAGCGCACGGCGGGCGCTCTGCAGGTCGAGTTCGCTCACCACCTCGCCGTGCGCGCCGATGCGCTCGTCGATCTCCACCACTTCGTCGTACAGAGACTCGGGCAGCACGATATCGAGATCGAACAGTCGCGGCCGGTTCTGGTAGGCAATGCGCAGCGCATCGCGGAAGCCGCGCGTGGTCACCAGCGCGGTGGGCTCGCCCTTGCGCTCCAGCAACGCGTTGGTCGCCACGGTAGTGCCCATCTTGACCATTTCCACCTGCGCCGAGGTGATCGGCTCGCCGGCGACAAGGCCCAGCAAGTGACGAATGCCTGCGACGGCAGCATCACGGTACTGCTCAGGATTCTCCGACAGCAGCTTGTGGGTCGTCAGGGTGCCGTCAGGCCGGCGCGCGACGATGTCCGTGAAGGTGCCTCCCCGGTCGATCCAGAATTGCCAGCGGGAATCCATCTGCGGTGCGGGAGTATTCAGTTGAGTCATGATGCGAAATGCCAGAATTGCCAGGTGTGGAGCGCAGCGCTAGCGTGCGCTGCGCCGACGAATCCGCCCGCGAGCCGCGCGCAAGGCACGGCTCGCCGGAC